>JAKDUN010000454.1 GCA_030457675.1 Brachybacterium sp.
TCGGGGCACCGCCCCGGCGTGGCCCGGCGGGCGGGGGCCCACCGCCGCGAGACCGGTCCCGTAGTCGACGCCGGAGAAGGTCTCGCCCTGGTCGAAGGCCTCGCCGTGGCGGTTGAAGCGGCGGTGGTCGTTCTCGGCGAAGCGGGTACCGGGGGAGAACTTGCCGGTGAGCAGGCCGGAGGCGAGGGGAACGCGGGCGATGATCGCCACGCCCTTCGCCTCAGCAGCCGGCAGCACCTCGTCCAGGGGCTTGAGGCGGAAGGGGTTCAGGATGATCTGGATCGAGGCGAGGTGCTCGCGCTCGAGGCTGATCAGCGCCTCCTCGCAGGTCTCGACGCTGACGCCCCAGGCGGCGATCTTCTTCTCCGCCGCGAGCGCATCCAGCACATCGAACACGCGATCCTCGCGGTAGATCGCCGGCGGCGGGCAGTGCAGCTGCACCAGGTCCAGGGTGTCCATGCCGAGGTTCTTGCGGGAGCGCTCCACCCAGTCGCGCAGTTTCTCCTCGGTGAAGGTCTCCGGGGCGAAGGGGTCGGCGCGGCGGGAGACCTTGGTGGCGATGAACGGGAGTCCGGCGGCCGCTCCCCCCTCGGCGCCCGTGCCCAGGCGCTCGCGCATCGCGCCGACCAGCTGCTCACTGCGACCGTCGCCGTAGACGTCGGCGGTGTCGAAGAAGGTGATCCCGGCACCGAGCGCCGCCTCGAGCACGGCGTTCGCGGACTCGTCGCTGACCTCTCCCCAGTCCGCGCCGATCTGCCAGCAGCCCTGGCCGATCACGGACAGGGGACGGCCCAGGCGGGAAGGGGTGCGGTACTGCATGGACATCATCGACCTCGCGTCGTCGGGGCTGTCCCGCGAGCCGGGCAGCGCTCTCCCACAGTGTCCCAGATCGCCTCAGGCTCAAAGACCCTGGAAGACTGCGGCCCTGGCATCACCGACGCTCCCCCGCCCCGCGCCTGAGCAGCTCCCCTGGTAACAGCTCGGCTTCGGTGCCCTCGGGGGCGGGAGGCGCACAGCGGCCGACGGATCCGGCATGATGAACACGGCTCCCGCCCGACCGCGAGATCTCGACCGCGAGCCCCGAGCAGCGCAGCAGACCCATGGACGAGAAGGAGGCGCAGTGAGCACACGATCCGCCTCCGAACGTCCGAGCATCCGCCAGGTCGCCGAGATCGCCGGGGTCTCGCACATGACGGTCTCCCGGGTGCTGAACGGGCATACGAACATCAAGGAGAGCACCCGCGACAAGGTGCTCGTCGCGGTGGACGAGCTGGGCTACCGCCCCAACATCGCCGCTCGCGCCCTGGCCACGCAGAAGACGCTGCGGATCGGCGCGATCGTGGAGACGGAGGCGGAGTTCGGCCCGGCCAGCGCGCTGCGGGCGATCCACCGCGCCGCGCGCCAGCGGGGGTACTCGGTGAGCTCGATCGCGCTGGACGAGGACGATTCGACCGACGCCGGTCACGCCTTCGAGCAGCTGGCCGGCCTCGGCATCGACGCGCTGTGCCTGGTCACCCCGCGCTCCGCGTCGGTCGCGGCGCTGCGGGCGATCTCCCCGGACATGCCGGTGCTGGTGGTCAAGCCCGAGCGGGAGGCCGAGCTGCTGCGGGTGTGCGTGGACCAGCAGCTGGGGGTGACGATGGCGGTGGACCACCTCGCCGCGCTCGGGCACCGGGACGTCCTGCACGTCTCCGGCCCGATGGACTGGCTCGATGCGCGAGCCCGAGAGCGGGCCTTCCGGGCACGCACCCGCTCCTGGGGAATGCCGGAGCGGCCGATCGTGGCCGGCGACTGGTCCGCGGACTTCGGCTACGACTTCGCGGTGGGCCTGCAGCGCCTGCCGGACTACACGGCGATCTTCGCGGCCAACGACCAGGTGGCGCTCGGTCTCGTGCACGGCCTGCACGACCGCGGGATCCGCGTCCCGGAGGATCTGAGCATCGTCGGCTTCGACGACGCCCCCTTCTCGCGCCACTCGATCCCGCCGCTGACCACGGTGCGCCAGCCCTTCGATGCACTGGGCGCCGCAGTGGTGGACGTGCTGCTGGCCGCGATCGAGGGCCGCCCCATCCCGCAGCGCACGAAGATCCCGCCGGAGCTG
>JAKDUN010000002.1 GCA_030457675.1 Brachybacterium sp.
TCGGTCTCCACTTCTGCGCCGGCTCCGCGAGCCCGCTCCCGGAGCGTCGGCCGCCCGCGACCTGCCCCCGAGACCGCCGAGGAGCCGCCCGACGGCGGCCGGGTGGTCCAGGCCGCCGGCCGCTTTCGCGAGCTGGTCGTGGGTCGTCCCTGGCGCCGTCGCCGACGCGCGCTCCTCATCGGCGCCGCGATCACTGCACTGCTGGTGGTCGCCCTGGTGGTCACCGCGATCTTCCTGCCCGCCCTGCAGATCCGCGAGGTGACGGTCGAGGGCACCGGCTACGTCGAGGAGTCAGACATCCGCGCCGTCGCCGAGCCCCGCGCCGACGGCAGCGTCCTGCTGCTGCCCACCGGGGAGATCGCCGCAGAGGTCGGCGAGGTGCCCGGAGTCGCCTCGGTCGAGGTCGAGCGGGTATGGCCGGACGGGGTCAGGGTGAGCATCACCGAGACCGCACCGATCGCGACGCTCACCACGCTCGACGGCAGCTCAGTGGTGGTCGGCGAGGACGGACAGGAGCTGCCCGCCGCCGCAGGAGAGGGGGAGACCCTGGTCCCGCTCGCCGTCAACAGCGGCTCCACGGACCCCGAGGGAGCGGCCGCCGCGATGAGCGAGGTCCTCGCAGAGATGCCCGCCTCGCTGCGCGGCGCGATCCAGGAGGTCTCGGCCTCCAGCACCAGCGACGTCACCTTCGAGCTCGCCCTCGAGGGCGGGGGCACCAGGACCGTCGTGTGGGGAGATGCCCGCGACGCGGAGCTCAAGGCCGAGGTGGTCCAGGCGCTGCTCGGCCAGCCGGGCTCCGTCATCGACGTCTCCTCGCCGGTCGCACCCGTCACCAGATGACGCCCGTCGAGACGCCCGTCGAGGTCGCCACGGTGATCTCGCCCCCTCGGCGGCCGACACGCGCTCTCGGTATTTGCGTGCAGGTGCACCGGTCCCTAGCGTCAGAGGAAAGGAGCGGTGCCCCGAAGTCCTAACCTCAACTCGAGGTCCAGGGTTTTGGAAGTCCACGACCAGGTGCGACGCAGGCCCCTCTCCGCGGAGGAACGACAAGAGCAAGGACCCAAACGTGGCCGGAACCCAGATCTCACTCGCAGTCATCAAGGTCGTCGGCGTCGGCGGCGGAGGTGTCAATGCTGTCAACCGCATGATCGAGTCCGGGATGAAGGGCGTCGAATTCATCGCGATCAACACCGACGCGCAGGCGCTGCTGATGTCCGATGCGGACGTCAAGCTCGACGTCGGCAAGGACATCACCCGCGGGCTCGGCGCGGGCGCCGATCCCGAGGTCGGCAAGCGCGCAGCCGAGGACCACGCGGAGGAGATCGAGGAGGTCCTGCGCGGCGCCGACATGGTCTTCGTGACCGCCGGCGAGGGCGGCGGCACCGGCACCGGCGGCGCCCCCGTGGTCGCCAAGATCGCTCGCAGCCTGGGCGCGCTGACCATCGGCGTGGTCACCCGACCCTTCACCTTCGAGGGCCGTCGCCGCTCCACCCAGGCCGAGTCCGGGATCGCGGGCCTGCAGGCCGAGGTCGACACCCTCATCGTGATCCCGAACGACCGCCTGCTGTCCATCGCGGACAAGCAGGTCTCCATGCTCGACGCCTTCAAGAGCGCGGACACTGTCCTCCTCAACGGCGTCCAGGGCATCACCGACCTGATCACCACCCCGGGTCTGATCAACCTCGACTTCGCGGACGTCAAGTCCGTCATGCAGGGCGCCGGCAGCGCCCTGATGGGCATCGGCTCCGCGCGCGGCGACGACCGCGCCCTGCAGGCCGCCGAGCTCGCCGTCTCCAGCCCGCTGCTGGAGGCCTCGATCGACGGCGCCTACGGCGTGCTGCTGTCCATCCAGGGCGGCAGCGACCTCGGCCTGTACGAGGTCTCCGAGGCGGCCCGTCTGGTCCAGGAGGCCGCCCACCCGGATGCGAACATCATCTTCGGCTCCGTCATCGATGACGCTCTGGGCGACGAGGTCCGCGTGACCGTCATCGCCGCCGGCTTCGAGGGGGGCGGCCCGGCCCCGCGCCACGACATCGCCACGCAGCAGCGCACCGAGCAGGCCGCCCCGCAGCGCACCGCCCAGCCCCGCCCGGCGGTCCAGGAGCAGCGGCCCGCTCAGAGCGGCCCCGCCGCCGGTGCCCCCGGCGCCTGGGGACTGCCGCAGCAGGCCTTCTCCCCGTCGCGCGCGAGCGCCGGGGAGCCCGAGACCGAGGTGCTGGAGGCCGGGGATTCGGCGGACTTCGAGGAAGGCCAGGACGCGGCGCAGGGCCAGGCCGCCCCGCAGCCCGCACCGCGGGCACCCGAGCGGGAGCCCGCTCGCCCGCCGCACATCGAGGAGCCGCCGTCGGACGACGACGATCTCGATCTGCCGTCGTTCCTCAAGTGAGCTCACCCCTCACTGCACGGGCCCCGCGTCTTCGCGGGGCCCGTGCCCTGTTCACGGGGCGGGACGGGGGAGTGAGCACCGGTGACCACGCCGGGTTGAATCTCGCCCGCCACGTCGGGGACGAGGAGCCTTCCGTCCAGCGCAACCGCGCGCTGCTCGCTGCGGAGATCGGGGCGCCGCTGGTCTTCGTCGACCAGATCCACTCCGCTGACGTCCACGTGCTGCCGGCGACGGGGGAGGTGCCCGTCCGCTCCGCGGATGCGTTGGTCACCGACCGGCGCGACGTCGCCCTGGCGATCATGGTCGCCGACTGCCTGCCGGTGCTGCTGTCCGACCCCGTCGCCGGCGTCGTGGCCGTTGCCCACGCCGGCCGCCAGGGCCTGCTGACCGGAGTGCTGCAGCACACGGTCGAGTCGATGGTCGCCCTCGGCGCCCGACCGGAGGACCTGGAGGTGAGCATCGGGCCCTCGATCTGCGGAGCCTGCTACGAGGTGCCGGCCGGCATGCGTGACGAGGCTGCGGCCCTGCTGCCCGAGACCTGGGCGCGCACCTCCTGGGGCACGCCGTCCCTGGACCTGCGCGCCGGCGCGGCCGCCGTGCTGGAGGCGGCGGGTGTCCCTGCTGCCTCGTTCGACATGGATCACCCCTGCACCCTCGAGGACGAGCGCTTCTTCTCCCACCGCCGCTCTGCGCGCACCGGTCGCTTCGCCGGGGTGCTCCGCCGCGGGTGAGTCTGCGGGACGGCAGGTGCCCACCGGGTGAGCCCTGCCGCACCGGATGCGCCCACGACACGCCGGGCGCCTCCCGGGGCGGAGGAAATGCCTGCGGTACTTTCAGTGGGCAAGGGCTCCCGCGCACTCCCCGTGCTTCCCTGGGGCCCAGGTCAGCGTGAACAACAGACTGGGAGAACTGCGATGGGAAACTGGCGTAACGCCATGGTCGCACTGGGCCTCGCCAACGAGGTCGACGACGAGTACTACGAGGACGAGCGGCTCCGTCACGATGAGGTCGTCGCTTCGCCCCGCCGCACCGAGCGCGGCCCTGAGCCCGCATCCGACCGGGAGGCCCAGGTGACCCCGATCCGTCAGCACTCGAACGTGGTCTCCATGACCCCGGCAGTGGAGGAGTCGATGCACCGCATCACCACGATCCATCCGCGGTCCTACAACGACGCGAAGGCGATCGGCGAGTCGTTCCGCGACGGCGTGCCGGTCATCATGAACCTCACGGACATGCCGGACGGCGACGCCAAGCGCATGGTCGATTTCTCGGCGGGCCTGGTGTTCGGTCTGCGCGGGACCATCGAGCGCGTCACCTCCAAGGTGTTCCTGCTCTCCCCGGAGTTCGTCCAGGTCGACGGAGACAACTCTGCCGACGAGGGCAGCTTCTACAACCAGAGCTGATCCCAGTGCAGATCGTCGCGGGAGTGCTGTACCTCGCAGTCCTGATCTATCTGATCGTGCTCATCGCACGGCTGGTGCTCGAGTGGATCCAGTCCTACGCGAGGGAGTACCGGCCGACGGGACTGGTGCTGGTGCTGTTCGAGGTCGTCTACACGCTGACCGATCCGCCCGTGAAGGGGCTCCGGCGCCTGATCCCTCCGCTGCGCATCGGCGCGGTGTCCCTCGACCTGAGCCTGATGCTCCTGCTGGTCGTCGGATGGATCCTGCTGCGGGTCCTCGGCGGCCTGGCGATGTGAGGACTCCCGGTTCGGGAACATCCGCAGCATCCGCTAGGCTGGCCGCACTGCGCGCACCGCGCCTCTGACGTAAGAACTAGGAAAAGGTGACCCATGGCTCTGATGCCCGAAGACCTGCAGAATCAGCGGTTCACCCCCGTTCGATTCTCCGAGGGCTACGACATGGACGAGGTGGACAACTTCCTCGACAACGACGTGGAACCTCGTCTCAAGGAACTCATCGCCGAGAACGAGCGACTGAAGAAGGAGCTCGAGGAGGCGCACAACCGCATCGCCGAGCTCGAGACCGGCGAGACCGCCGTCGCCCCGGCCGCGGATGTGTCCGCCACCGGCGAGACCGACGCGATCATCGACACCACCCCGGTCACTGACGCTGACGAGTCTGCAGACGAGACGGACGCCGTCGCAGCGAGCGACGAGGACGTCACCGCCTCCGCCGACGTCGCCGCTGACGAGACCGTCGCCGACGAGACCGCGGGCAACACCGCGGACGCCGCCACGGCGCAGCAGCCCGCCGCCGCACCGGTGCAGGAGACCCCGGACCAGTCCGCGGCCGGCATCATCGCCCTGGCGAACCGTCTGCACGACGAGCACGTCAAGAACGGTACGGACGAGCGCGACCGCCTGATCACCGAGGCCAACGACGAGCACAAGCGGATCGTGGGCGAGGCCGAGGAGAAGTCCCGCCTCACCCTCGCCGAGCTGCAGGAGAAGAAGGCCGAGCTCGACAAGACCATCGAGGGCCTGCGGAACTTCGAGCGCGACTACCGCAACCGTCTGCGCAACTACCTGGAGAACCAGCTCCGCGATCTCGACACCAGCGAGACGCAGGACAAGCAGGCGAACTTCGGTCTGTGAACACCGCTGCCACCGAGTCGGGGGGGGGGGCGGGCGCGGGGGGGGGCGGGGGCCCCCCCCCCCCCCCCCCCCGGCCCCGGGGGGGGGGGGGGGGGGGGGTGGGTGCGCGGGCGCGCCGCGCCGCCGTCTGAGCCGGAGCACGGTCCTGGGGATCATCGCGGCGATCGCCGCAGTGCTCGCGGTCATCGACCAGATCACCAAGAACTGGGCCGAGGCGAACCTGCCGCTGCTGGAGCCCCAGCCGTTCCTCGGTGAGTTCCTGCAGCTGACCCTGCTGTACAACACCGGGGCGGCCTGGGGGATGGGATCGGAGATCACTCCGGTGGTCACCTGCCTGCAGATCGCCATCGTGATCGGCGTGATCATCTTCGCGCTCAAGGCGGTCCGCTCACCCTGGTACACCGTCGCGCTCGGTCTCATCCTGGGCGGCGCCCTCGGCAACATCCATGACCGGCTGCTGCGCGACCCCTCGCCCTTCCACGGCGCCGTCGTCGACTTCCTCGAACTGCCGAACTGGCCGGTCTTCAACATCGCCGACATGGGCGTGGTGGGCGGTGCGATCCTGATCGTGGTGCTCGGCCTGTTCGGAGTCGCCGCGGATCCTGCCGCCGATGCCGCAGAGCCCGACCCCGCGCAGAGCCCGAGCAGCACTCCCGAGGAGCAGAGGTGAGCGCCTCACGCACCCTGATGGTCCCCGACGGCCTCGCCGGCGAACGGGTGGACGTGGGCATCTCCCGGATGCTGGGCCTGTCCCGCACCCGCGCCGCCGACCTGGTCAGGGACGGGCACGTGCACGTCGACGGCGAGATCCCGGCCCGCTCCACTCGACTCGAACCCGGCGCGATGGTGCACGTCGAGCTCCCCGAGGAGAAGCCGGCGGCGCAGGTTCGCCCGCAGATCGCCGAGGGCATGAGCCTGATCCATCAGGACGACGACATCGTGGTGATCGACAAGCCCGTGGGGGTGGCCGCGCATCCCAGCGCCGGCTGGTCCGGGCCCACGGTGCTCGGCCATCTCGCGGCGGCGGGCGTCGACATCCGCACCTCCGGCGACCCGGAGCGGCAGGGCATCGTCAGCCGTCTGGACGTGGGCACCAGCGGGCTGATGGTCGTCGCCCGCACCGAGCGCGCCTACACGACCCTGAAGGACGCCTTCCGCGCCCGCGAGGTCGGCAAGGTCTACCACGCGGTCTGCCAGGGCACCCCGGACCAGGCGCACGGCACCATCGAGGCTCCCATCGGGCGCTCCCCGAACCATGACTTCAAGTTCGCGGTGCGCGAGGACGGCAAGCATTCGGTCACCCACTTCGAGACCCTCGAGGATCTCCAGGGGGCGACCCTGTTGAAGATCGGCCTGGAGACCGGCCGCACCCATCAGATCCGCGTCCACATGGCCGCACTCCATCACCCGCTGGTGGGCGATCCGTTCTACGGGGCGGATCCGACGCTCGCGGCCCGGGTGGGCCTGACCCGCCAGTGGCTGCACGCGATGGAGCTGACCTTCGTCCATCCCGTGACCGGGCGCGACGTCACCTACTCCTCGCAGTATCCCGCGGATCTGCAGCAGGCGCTGGAGGCGCTGCGCGGCCTCTGAGCGGTGCAGTGCGCTCAGCGTGTGATCCGGGACTGCCCACCCGCGCAGGGCGGCCAGCTCGTCGTGGGGACCGTGACGCAGGCGGTAGCGTCGAGCCATGAGCGAAGAGCAGACCTCCGGCGCGCTGGCCCCCACCCGCGACGCCGCCCTGGAGCGCCCCGACTTCCCCTTCGCGCGGGTCGCACGCCGGTTGGGCCTGGACCCGGCGCAGGCGGAGCTCGTGCTGCGCGACGACGAGAAGGTGCGGGCGGCGATCGCCCGCTCGGTCCAGGAGTTCCTCGCGGCCGACGACGCACAGCGTGCCGGCCGCGCCCCCTCCACCGCGCTCGCTCTGGACCCGGACTTCCCGACCGGGGTGGGGATGGCGCTGGTGGGCGCCGCGGTGCTCTGGGATGCCCGCGACCTGGTGCCGCGCGTCGCCCTGCGGGTGGCGAAGGACCACTTCGAGGACGGTGCCGATGAGCTCGCCGCGAGCTACATCGCACTGGTCCAGGAGGGGATCGAGCCCGGCGAGGACAGCGTCGATGATGCGCTCGCCTGGGCCGCCCAGTCGCTGCTGGTCTCCGTGCTGCAGCGCTCCGGCAGCCCCGCCCAGGCCGATGAGATCGCCCGCGACCTCGCCGCCCATGCGATCCCCCTCGACCTGTGGCGCGATGACGACCCGACCCTGCCGGACGACTCGATGGCCTGGCACGGCGGCGCCTTCGTGGGCGGGATCCCGCCTCGCCGGGACGAGCGCTCGCTGAGCTTCGAGGACGTCCACGACTACATGAACACCCTGCTGGCCGACACGCGCCGCGAGCAGGAGGCCGAGGGCGACGAGCCGCGGTGATCCCCGCGCCGGCGACGGCTCCCGACAGCGACACGCTGGACGCGCCGAGGTGACCTCTCCTACGCCCTCCTGAACGCCTCGGACGTCGCCGGCAGGGCTACCCTGGAGGGCATGTCCGACGACTTCGTGCACCTCCACGTCCACACCGATTACTCCCTGCTGGACGGGGCCGCGAAGATCGACAAACTCGTCGAGGAGACGGTGCGACAGGGCCAGCAGGCCGTCGCGATCACGGACCACGGCTACCTCTTCGGCGCCTACGAGTTCTACAGGGCGGCCACCGGCGCGGGTATCAAACCGATCATCGGCATCGAGGCCTACGTGACGCCGGGGACCAGTCGCCACGACCGCACCCGTCAGCAGTGGGGCACCCGGGAGCAGCAGCTCGCCGGGGACGACGTCTCGGCCCGCGGCGCGTACACGCACCTGACGCTGCTGTCCCGGACCACCTCCGGCATGCACAACCTGTTCCGCCTGGGCTCCTACGCCTCGCTCGAGGGCCAGATGGGCAAGTGGCCCCGTATGGACCGCGAGATCCTCTCGCAGTACTCCGACGGGCTGATCGCCACCTCCGGCTGCCCCTCCGGAGAGGTGCAGACCCGGTTGCGCCTGGGCCAGTTCGACGAGGCGGTCAAGGCCGCCGGCGAGTACCAGGACATGTTCGGAAAGGAGAACTACTTCATCGAGCTCATGGATCATGGGCTCGACATCGAGAAGCGGGTCACCAAGGACCTGCTCGAGGTCGCCAAGGCCGTCGGTGCCCCGCTGGTGGCCACCAACGACCTCCACTACGTCACCGAGCAGGACGCCCAGATCCAGGACGTCCTGCTGTGCATCAACTCCGGCTCCCGCCTGAACGACCCCGACCGCTTCAAGTTCGGCGGTTCCGGCTACTTCCTGAAGTCCGCGCAGCAGATGCGTGAGCTGTTCAAGGAGTTCCCCGAGGCCTGTGACAACACCCTGCGCATCGCCGAGATGTGCGAGGTCGAGTTCCGCACCACCGACGAGGGTGCGAACTACATGCCCAACTTCCCCACGCCGGCGGGGGAGGACGAGGAGTCCTGGTTCGTCAAGGAGGTCCAGCGGGGCCTGGAGTACCGCTACCCCGCCGGGATCCCCGATGACGTGCAGCAGCGCGCCGACTACGAGGTCTCCGTCATCCTGGGGATGGGATTCCCCGGCTACTTCCTGGTGGTCTCGGACTACATCAAATGGGCCAAGGAGCAGGACATCCGGGTGGGACCGGGCCGTGGATCCGGCGCCGGCTCGATGGTCGCGTACGCCATGCGGATCACCGACCTCGACCCCCTCGAGCACGGCCTGCTGTTCGAGCGGTTCCTGAATCCCGACCGCGTGTCCATGCCCGACTTCGACGTCGACTTCGATGATCGCCGCCGCGGCGAGGTCATCGAGTACGTGGAGCGCAAGTACGGCGACGACCGCATCGCCCAGGTCATCACCTACGGCGTGATGAAGACGAAGAACTCCCTCAAGGACGCCGCGCGCGTCCTGGACTATCCCTTCGCGATGGGCGACCGCCTCTCCAAGGCGCTCCCGCCCACGGTGATGGGCAAGGACATCTCCGTCAACGGCATCTTCGACCCCGAGGACAAGCGCTACGCCGAGGCCGGTGAGTTCCGTCGGATCCATGATGAGGATCCCGATGTCCAGAAGGTCGTCGAGATCGCCAAGGGGGTCGAGGGCCTGACCCGTGGCTGGGGTGTCCACGCCTGCGCGGTCATCATGTCCAGCCACCCGCTGGTGGACATCGTGCCGATGATGCGCCGTCCCTCCGACGGCCAGATCATCACCCAGTTCGAGTACCCCACGCTGGAGGCCCTCGGGCTGCTGAAGATGGACTTCCTGGGACTGCGGAACCTCACCGTGCTCTCCGACGCCGTCGAGAACATGGGACGCAACGGAAAGGAGGTGCTGGACCTCGAGACGCTCCCGTTCGACGACCAGAAGACCTACGAGCTGCTGCAGAAGGGGGACACGCTCGGCGTGTTCCAGCTGGACGGCTCCGGCATGCGCACCCTGCTGCGACAGATGAAGCCCGACCAGTTCGGGGACATCACCGCCGTCTCGGCGCTCTACCGCCCCGGCCCGATGGGCATGAACTCCCACACCAACTACGCGCTGCGCAAGAACGGTCTGCAGGAGATCACGCCGATCCACCCCGAGCTCGAGGAACCGCTCGCGGAGATCCTCGGCGAGACCTACGGCGTGCTCGTCTACCAGGAGCAGGTCATGCAGACGGCGCAGAAGGTCGCCGGCTACTCGCTCGGCCAGGCGGACATCCTGCGCCGCGCGATGGGCAAGAAGAAGAAGTCGGAGCTGGACAAGCAGTTCGTGTCCTTCGAGGCCGGCATGAAGGAGAACGGCTACTCCGCTGCCGCGGTGACGGCGCTGTGGGAGACCCTGATGCCCTTCGCCGACTACGCCTTCAACAAATCGCACTCGGCCGCCTACGGCGTGGTCTCCTACTGGACCGGCTACCTCAAGGCGAACCATCCCACCGAGTACATGGCCGCGCTGCTCACCTCCACGCAGGAGAACCGCGACCGTCTGGGCCTGTACCTCGGCGACTGCCGCCACCGCGGCATTACCGTGCTGCCGCCGGACGTCAACCAGTCCGACCTGTACTTCTCCGCCGTCGGCGACGACATCCGCTTCGGCCTCTCGGCGATCCGGAACGTCGGCGCGAACGTGGTCGAGGAGATCATCAGGACCCGTCAGGAGAAGGGCGCGTTCACGTCCTTCACCGACTTCCTGGACAAGGTGCCGCTCTCGGTGTGCAACAAGCGCACCATCGAGTCGCTCATCAAGGGAGGCGCCTTCGACGAGCTCGGCGCGAACCGTCGCTCCCTGGTGCTGATCCACGAGGAGGCCGTCGACGCCGTCATCGATGTCAAGAAGAAGGAAGCAACCGGCCAGGGCGATCTGTTCAGCTCGGACATGTTCGGCGGCGGGGGCGAGGATGAGGTGGTCACCGGCTCCGCCGCGACCATCACGGTTCCCGATCTGCCCGAGTGGGATCGCAAGGAGAAGCTCGCCTTCGAGCGGAACATGCTGGGCCTGTACGTCTCGGACCATCCCCTGTACGGACTCGAGCACGTCATCGCCCAGAACTCCTCGACCTCGATCAGCGCGCTCGCCGATGACGGCGCCGTGGAGGACGGCGCGATGGTCACGATCGCAGGGCTGATCACCTCCCTGCAGCGCAAGACCACCAAGAAGGGCGACATGTGGGCGATCGCCACGGTCGAGGACCTCGAGGGTTCGATCGACTGCCTGCTGTTCCCCTCCACGTACCAGACCGTCGCCACCGAGCTCGCCGAGGACCTCATCGTCTCGATGAAGGGCAGGGTGGACACCTCCAAGGGCATGCCCGAGCTGAAGGTCATGGACATGTCCATCCCGGAGACCGGGGGAGGAGGGGCCGACGGACCCGTGGTCATCGCGCTGCCCGCGATGCGCGCCAGCGAGCGCGTGGTCACGGAGCTGCGCGGTGTGCTCCAGGACAACCCCGGCGGCAGCGAGGTGCGACTGCGCCTCCAGGAGCCCGGCCGCACCACCCTGATGCAGCTGGACAAGCGGCTCTCGGTGAACCCGTCGGCCGCGCTGTACGCCTCGCTGAAGACGCTGCTGGGCCCGAGCTGCCTGCAGTGACCCGATGAGCAGGGTGGCCCGATGAGCGCAGTGACCCGATGAGCACCTGGCGGGTGGCGACCTGCAGCATCCGCCACGGGCTGGGCCCCGACGGCCGGGTCGATCCGGCGCGCACCGCCGAGGGGATCCGCTTCGGCGTCTGTGGCGCCGCCCCGCACCCCCGACCACCGCTTAGCTGGACTAGCGTTGTCCCATGAGCATCACCGCCGAGGACCTGCTGTCCGATTCCCTGCTGAGCACCTTCCGTGAGCGGGCCGTGGTCCACGACCGCGAGAACACCTTCCCCAGCGACGACCTCGCCGATCTCCGCGAGCTCGGGTACCTGCGTCTGCTGGTGCCCACGGAGCTGGGCGGGCTCGGTGCGAGCCTGCTCGAGGCGAGCCGCATCCAGCGCCGCCTCGCCCAGGCCGCTCCCGCCACGGCGCTGTCGATGAACATGCACCTGGTGGTGACCGGTGCGGCGCTGCACGCCCACCGGCTCGGCGTCGACGCGGTGCGCACGATCCTCGAGGACGCCGCCGCGGAGCAGCTGTTCGCCTTCGGGATCTCCGAGCCCGGCAACGACGCGATGCTCTTCGACTCCTCCACCCGGGCCGAGCAGCAGGAGGACGGCGGCTACCGCCTCACCGGCACCAAGATCTTCACCTCGCTCGCCCCGGTCTGGGACCGACTGGTGGTGCACGGCCGCGTCGCCGAGTGCTCCGAAGCCGATCCGCGGCTCGTCTTCGGCGTCATCGAGCGCACCGACGAGGTCGAGACCCTCGATGACTGGGACACCCACGGCATGCGCCCCTCCCAGTCCCGCACCACCCGCCTGCACGGCGCCGAGATCCGCTGCGATCAGGTGCTCACCCACACCCCCGTCGGCCCGAACCCCGACCCGTTCGTGGTGGGCGTCTTCGGTGCCTTCGAGCTGCTGATCGCCTCCGTCTACACCGGCATCGCCGAACGCGCCGTGGCCCTCGGCGCGGACATCGCCGCCACCCGCCGCAACGCCACCAAGGACATCGTCCACGCCGATGACCCCGACATCCGCTGGCGGCTGGCCGATGCGGCGATCGGCATCGACGGCACGGTGCTGCAGATCGAGAAGGTGATGGCCGACCTCGACGCCCTCGGCACCGGGGAGGGCGGCGCAGGGATCGTCGACCACGGGCCGCGCTGGTTCCTGCACTTCTCCGGGGTGAAGTCCCGGGCCACCGAGGCAGCGATCGCTGCTGTCGACCAGGTGCTCCGGGCCAGCGGGGGATCCCAGTACTCCCGCCGCAGCGAGCTCGAGCGGCTCTCCCGCGATGTGCGCGCCGGGATGTACCACCCCTCCGACGAGGAATCCGTGCATGCCTCCTACGCGAAGTCGCTGCTCGGGGAGATCGGTGCGGCGCGGCCCCCGCTGGGTCGCTGAGCAAGGTCGTCATCGCCGGTGGCCCCGGGACCCGCGGCTGTGCGCTCGGCGCCGCGCTCGCCGCCGACCGCGAGGCATCGGGCGCCGGCGACGTCATGCGGTCGCGGCGATGCCCCGGACGGACTGTCTCACGATGTGAGGATCGGGTCCGTATCGCGGATCGCCGAACTACCGTCCGTCGCCGTGAGTACCGCACCAGCTCAGTCCCCGCCTCCCAATGCTCCCTCCGCAGCCCCTGCGAACACCCGTGGACGCGTCATCACGGCCTCGATGGTGGGCACGACCATCGAGTTCTTCGACTTCTACGCCTACGCGACGGCCGCCTCGCTGGTCTTCCCCGCCCTGTTCTTCCCCACGCAGAGCCCTGCGAACCAGCTGCTGAGCTCCTTCGCCGTCTTCGGTGTCGCCTTCGTGGCGCGCCCCCTGGGGTCGCTGATCTTCGGGCACTTCGGGGACCGGGTGGGTCGCAAGACCACCCTGGTGGCCAGTCTGCTGGTGATGGGCATCGCGACCTTCCTCATCGGCGTGCTGCCCACCGCCACCACCCCCGGGTTCACGGTGCTGGCGCCGACGATCCTGGTGCTGCTGCGCTTCTGCCAGGGCATCGGCCTGGGCGGCGAATGGTCCGGCGCGGCGCTGCTGGCGACGGAGAATGCCCCGCCCGGCAAGCGTGCCCTCTACGGCACCTTCCCTCAGCTCGGCGCCCCGATCGGCTTCATCCTCTCGAACCTGCTGTTCGTGGTGCTCAGCCTGCAGCTCACCGACGAGCAGTTCCTGTCCTGGGGCTGGCGGGTGCCCTTCCTGCTCAGCTCCCTCCTGGTGATCGTCGGCCTCTGGGTGCGACTGAAGCTCATGGAGAGCCCCGCTTTCCAGAAGGTCATCGACGAGCAGCGGGTCGCCTCGGTGCCGATCGCTCGCGTGTTCCGCACCGCCTGGAAGCCGCTGATCCTCGCGACCGTCGCGATGGTCGCCACCTATGTGCTCTTCTACCTGATGACGGCGTTCCTCATGGTGGTCGGCACCACCGCGGAGGACGAGGGGACCGCGCGCGCCGCCGCGGAGGCCGCCAGTGAGCCCTTCGACGCCGCGGGCTTCGTCCCGGGTCTCGGGTTCGATCGCCCCCAGTTCCTGACCATGCTGATCATCGGTGTGGTGTTCTTCGGCATCTTCACCCTGATCTCCGGGCCGCTCGCAGATCGCCTCGGGCGCCGGAAGCTGCTGCTGGCGGTCACTGCCGCGATCGGCGTCTTCGGGCTTCTCCTCGAGCCGATGGTGCAGGCCGGGACCGTCGGGGCGATGGTGACCCTGATCCTCGGCTTCACCCTGATGGGACTCACCTTCGGGCCGATGGCGGCCTATCTGCCGGAGATGTTCGCCGCGGACGTGCGCTATACCGGCAGTGCCGTCAGCTACAACATGGCCTCCGTGATCGGAGCGGCCCCCGCCCCCTACGCGATGATCGCGCTGTGGCAGCTGCTGGACGGCCCGCTGTGGTTGGTGGGCGGCTACCTCGTGCTCGCCGCGCTGATCACGATCGTCGCCCTGCTGATCGGCAAGGAGACCCGCGAGGTCGACTACCTGGCCTGAGCACCACGACGCGACGGCGCCCTCGGATCCGCTCCGAGGGCGCCGTCGTCATGTCCGGGGCCGTGCTCAGCCCTCCCGCTGCTCGCGGTAGTAGCGGATCAGGCCCGCGGTGGAGGCGTCCTCGCCCGCGATCGCCTGCTCGTCCCCGGCGACGGCGGGGGCGAGGCCCTTGGCGAGCTGCTTGCCGAGCTCCACGCCCCACTGGTCGAAGGAGTTGATGCCCCACACGACGCCCTGCACGAAGGTGATGTGTTCGTACAGCGCGATCAGCTGGCCCAGCACCGACGGAGTGAGCTTCGGGGCCATGATCGAGGTGGTGGGGCGGTCGCCGGAGAACTCCCGGGCCGCGACCAGCGCGCCCTCGGTGCCCTCTGCGCGGACCTCCTCGGCGGTCTTGCCGAAGGCCAGCGCCTTGGTCTGGGCGAAGAAGTTCGCCAGGAACAGCTCGTGGACGTCCTGGTCACCGTCGAGCAGCGGATGATTCGGGGTCGCGAAGGCGATGAAGTCCGCAGGGACCACTCGGGTGCCCTGGTGGATCAGCTGGTAGAAGGCATGCTGGCCGTTGGTGCCGGGCTCGCCCCAGAACACCTCGCCGGTCTCGGTGGTGGCGAGGGAGCCGTCCCAGCGCACCGCCTTGCCGTTGGACTCCATCGTGAGCTGCTGGAGGTAGGCGGGGAAGCGGTGGAGGTACTGCGAGTAGGGGAGCACCGCATGGGTCTCCGCCTCCAGGAAGTTCACGTTCCACACGTTCAGCAGACCCATCAGCAGCGGGACGTTCTGCTCCGCCGGGGCGGCGGCGAAGTGCTCGTCCATGGCGTGGAAGCCGGACAGCAGCTCCTCGAAGGCACCCGGTCCCAGCACGGTGGCGAGCACGGTGCCGATCGCCGAGTCCACCGAGTAGCGGCCGCCCACCCAGTCCCAGAAGCCGAAGGCGTTCTCGGGATCGATCCCGAAGTCCGCGACCTTGTCCAGTGCGGTGGAGACCGCGACGAAGTGCTTGGCGATCGCCTCCGGCTCCTGTTCGGCGGTCAGGGCCGCGTTCTCCCGCAGACCGGTCAGCAGCCACTGCCGCACCAGGCGTGCATTGGTGAGCGTCTCCTGGGTGGTGAAGGTCTTCGAGGCCACGATCACCAGGGTGGTCTCGGGATCGAGGTCCTGTGTGGTGGCGAAGGCGTCGGTGGGGTCGATGTTCGAGATGAACCGGGCCTCGAGCCCGTCCTGCGCGAGCGGCTTCAGCGCCTCGTAGACCATCACCGGCCCGAGGTCGCTGCCGCCGATGCCGATGTTCACGACGGTCTCGATGCGCTTGCCGGTCAGGCCGGTCCACTCACCGGAGCGCACCGTGTCCGCGAAGTCGTAGACGCGATGCAAGGTGCCGCGCACATCCTCGTCGATGTTCTGGCCGTCGACCTCGAGGGCGGGGGAGGACCCCGCAGGACGACGCAGCGCGGTGTGCAGCACCGCGCGGTCCTCGGTGGTGTTGATGTGGGCACCGGCGAACATCGCGTCGCGACGCTCGGTGACCCCGACCTCTCGGGCCAGCTGCAGCAGCAGCTCCACCGTCCTCGGGGAGACGAGGTTCTTGGAGAGGTCGACGTGGAGATCTGCGGCGCCATACGTGAACCGCTCCGCGCGCTGCGGATCGGCGGCGAACCACTCGCGCAGCGAGCCCTCCAGCTCGAGGTCGTGCGCCTCGAGCTCGGCCCAGGCGTCGGTGGTGGTGGGGTCGATGGGGGAGTCAGGTGAGGTGGGAGCAGTCATACGGCCATTGAACACCGTAGGAGCCGAACGTGCAGTGTCCCGGCGGGTGTTCCCGCGGTGGCTGTCAGGCGGCGAGCAGGGTGCTGAGACCGAAGTGTTACCACCAGATGGAATGCCATTGACAGAGAAGGGTGCACACTGGTCGGTGACACCGCACACTGTCGTGCCGTCCAGCACCTCAAGACATCACAGGAGTACTCATGACCCTCTCGCGCCGTTCGATGATGATGGGCACCGCCGCCGGCGGTGCCGCAGCCCTGACGCTCGCCGCCTGCGGCAGCGACGAGGGAGGCTCCGGAGGCGCCGGTGGCGGCGAGAGCGGTGGCGGCGGCGGGGGCGTCATCCTGGCCAATGGCACCGAGCCGCAGAACCCGCTGATCCCGACCAACACGAACGAGGTCGGCGGCGGCCGCATCGTCCAGAACATCTTCTCGGGCCTGGTCTCCTACGATGCCGAGGGCACCCCGCAGAACGAGGTCGCGGCCTCGATCGAGACCGAGGACAGCCAGCACTACACGATCACCCTCGCCGAGGGATGGACCTTCACCAATGGTGACCCGGTCACGGCGCAGAGCTTCGTCGACGCCTGGAACTTCGGCGCCAACGCCGCCAACGCCCAGCTCTCGGGCTACTTCTTCGAGCCGGTCGAGGGCTTCGCGGACGTCCAGGGCGAGGACGTGGCCGCCGACGCCACCCTCTCCGGTCTCGCCGTCGAGGATGACCTGACCTTCACCGTCACCTTGACCTCTCCGCAGGCCGACTTCCCGATCCGTCTGGGCTACACCGCGTTCTCGCCGCTGCCGCAGGCGTTCTTCGATGACCCGGAGGGCTTCGGCGAGAAGCCGGTCGGCAACGGTCCCTACATGCTCACCTCCTGGGAGCACGAGGTCTCCGCCGAGCTCGAGGTGAACCCGGACTACCAGGGCCCCCGCGCCCCGCAGAACGACGGCGTGCGCTTCACCTTCTACCAGGACATCGAGACCGGCTACAACGACCTGCTCTCGGGCGGTCTCGACGTCATCGACAGCATCCCCGCCAGCCGCCTGACCTCCTTCGAGCAGGAGCTCGGGGAGCGCGCGGTGAACCAGCCGGCCGCGATCTTCCAGTCCTTCACCATCCACGTGGAGGATCCGAACTTCAGCGGGGAGGCCGGGAACCTGCGTCGCCAGGCCCTGTCCAAGGCGATCAACCGCCAGGAGATCTGCGACACGATCTTCCAGGGCACCTCGTCCCCGGCCACGGACTTCTCCACCCCGGTGGTCAACGGCTACTCGGACTCCATCCCCGGCAGCGAGGTCCTGGACTTCGACGCCGAGGGCGCCAAGGCGCTGTGGGAGGAGGCCGAGGGCATGCAGCCCTTCGAGGGCCCCTTCACCCTCGCGTACAACGCCGACGGCGACCACGCCACCTGGACCGAGGCGGTCACCAACCAGCTGCTGAACAACCTCGGCATCGAGGCCACCGGCCAGTCCTACCCGACCTTCTCCGCGCTGCGCGACGAGGTCGGCAACCGGACGATCACCGGCGGCTTCCGCAGCGGCTGGCAGGCGGACTACCCCTCCGTGTTCAACTTCCTCGGCCCGCTGTACGGCTCGGCCGCGGCGGAGGGTCGCGGCTCGAACGACGCCGACTACATGAACGAGGAGTTCGACCAGCTGCTGGCCGACGGCCTCTCCGCGACCGATGAGGAGACCGCCTTCGCCAAGGCCCAGGCCGCGGAGGAGCTGCTCTTCCGGGATCTCCCGGCCGTGCCGCTGTGGAACGACAACGTCACCGGCGGTTCCGCGGAGACCGTGGAGAACGTCGTCTTCGGCTGGGACAGCCAGCCGCAGTACCACGAGATCACCAAGGTCGCCTGATCATCAGGTCCTGACCCGGCGGGGCGGGGACGCGGCGCAGCAGCCGCCCCCGCCCCGCGTCGGGTCCCCTGGCACCGCCCGGTGCTGATGCGCGCCGGGGCCCGCTCCCGCGGCTATGGTGTCCCAGATCCACCCCTGTGCTCCGCCCGGCACGTCCGGTCCGGGGTGCCCTATCCCTCCTAAGGTGCAACGCATGGCCTGGTACGTCCTCCGGCGCGTGCTGCAGATGATTCCGGTCTTCTTCGGCGCGACGTTCCTGGTGTACTTCCTGGTGTTCTCGATGCCCGGTGATCCGATCGCGGCTCTCGGCGGCAACAAGCCGCTCTCGCCCGCGGTCCAGGATCGTCTGCGCGCCGAGTACAACCTCGACGAACCCTTCATCGTCCAATACCTGCTCTACCTGCAGGGCCTGGTCCAGGGCGATTTCGGCACGACCTTCGCGGGTCGACCCGTGATCGACGACATCCGCAGCGCCTTCCCGGTGACCGCGCGCCTGGCACTGGTCGCCATCACCTTCGAGGCGATCCTCGGCATCATCGGCGGCGTGATCGCCGGTCTGCGCAAGGGCACCTGGATCGATTCCACCCTGCTGGTCACCTCGATCATGGTGATCGCGGTCCCGACCTTCGTGATCGGCTTCGTGGCGCAGTTCGTCTTCGGTGTGCAGCTGGGATGGGTGACGATCAACGTCGGAGCGAACGTCACCTGGCAGAACCTGCTGCTGCCGGGAATGGTGCTCGGCGCCGTCAGCTTCGCCTACGTGCTGCGTCTGACCCGGACCCAGATCACCGAGACGATGACCGCCGATCACGTCCGCACCGCGACGGCCAAGGGCCTGTCCCGGCCGCGTGTGATCACCGTGCACATCCTGCGCAACTCGCTGATCCCGGTGGTCACCTTCCTCGGCGTGGACCTCGGTCAGCTGATGGGCGGGGCGATCGTCACCGAGGGGATCTTCAACATCCCGGGCCTCGGCTTCCACCTCTTCGACGCCATCCAGCGCGGTGAGAGCACCAAGATGGTCTCGATGGTGACGCTGCTGGTCATCATCTTCATCATCTCGAACCTCCTCATCGATCTGCTGTACGCCCTTCTCGACCCCAGGATCAGGTATGACGCACGCAAGTGACACAGGCGGCGCCACGACGCGCCGCGGCCAGGAGCACTTCGTCGCTCCGGTCGACGAGACCCCGCTGCAGGCGGTCGACGCCCTGAACACCGACGTCAAGCCGCGATCGCTCTGGTCGCAGGCCTGGCGCGACCTGCGGCGCAATCCGATGTTCATCGTCTCGGCGGTGCTGATCGCCATCGTGACCGCCGTTGCCGCGTTCCCGCAGCTGTTCAGCAGTCTCGACCCGTACGCCCAGGGCGCCTGCCTCCTGACGAACAGATACGGGGACCCGATCCCCGGGCACCCCTTCGGCTTCGACCTGCAGGGCTGCGACGTGTACTCCCGGGTCATCTACGGGGCCCGTCCCTCGGTGATCGTCGGCGTGGTGACCACGATCGGCGTCTTCCTGCTGGGCGGTCTGATCGGTGCGATGGCCGGCTGGTTCGGCGGCTGGATCGATTCGATCCTGTCCCGACTGACCGACGTCTTCTTCGCGATCCCGCTGATCCTCGCCGCGATCGTCGTCGGCCAGCTCTTCGCGCTCAACCCGATCACCCTGGCGATGATCCTGGTGCTGTTCGGCTGGACCGCCATCGCCCGCATCGCCCGCGGCAGCGTGATGAGCGTGATGAACGCGGAGTTCATCACCGCCTCCAAGGCGCTCGGCGCCTCGTCCTCCCAGAACCTGTTCCGGCACGTGGTGCCCAATGCGGTCGCCCCGGTGATCGTCACGGCCATGGTCAACCTGGGCATGTACATCGTGCTGGAGGCCACCTTGTCCTTCCTGGGCGTGGGACTCCCGGAATCCACGATCTCCTGGGGCGCGGACATCTCCAGCGCCCAGACGGGCCTGTACACCCGCCCCGAGCTGCTGTTCTACCCCTCCGGCGCCCTGGCGATCACGATCCTCAGCTTCATCATGCTGGGCGATGCCGTGCGCGACGCACTCGATCCGAAGACGAAGAAGCGATGAGCTACGACCCCAACTTCCCGCACACCTCCGGTGAACCCGTCGAGGAGAAGACCGCCGAGCCCGCCGGCCCCCGGGACGAGGGCGTCGGCGACGAGGCGGAGGTGGACCTCTCGCAGGTCCATGCGACCGAGGGGGGAACCTCCGGCGCCGTCCACGAATGGGATCCGGACCGCCCGCTGCTCGAGGTGAAGGACCTCGACATCACCTTCACCACCTCCGGCGGCGACGTGCCGGCCGTGCGCGGGGCGAACCTGACCGTGTACCCCGGCCAGACCGTCGCGATCGTCGGCGAGTCCGGCTCGGGCAAGACCACCACCGCCATGGCGGTCGCCGGTCTGCTCGCCTCGAACGGACGCGTCTCCGAGGGCAGCATCGTCTTCCAGGACGAGAACATCGCCAAGGCCTCCGGCAAGCGCATCCGCCAGCTGCGCGGCGACGAGATCGGCATGGTCCCGCAGGATCCGATGTCGAACCTCAACCCGCTGTGGAAGATCGGCTTCCAGATCAAGGAGTCGCTGACCGCGAACAAGGTCGCCAAGGGCAAGGCGGCGGACAAGCGCGTCGTCGAGCTGCTCGAGGAGGCGGGTCTGCCCGACGCGGCCCGTCGTGCGAAGCAGTACCCCCATGAGTTCTCCGGCGGCATGCGCCAGCGCGCGCTGATCGCCATGGGGCTCGCGGCGCGGCCGTCCCTGCTCATCGCCGACGAGCCCACCAGCGCGCTGGACGTCACCGTCCAGCGCCAGATCCTCGACCATCTCGATATGCTGACCGGCCAGCTCGGCATCGCTGTGCTGCTGATCACCCACGACCTCGGTCTGGCCGCGGAGCGTGCCCAGCACCTGGTGGTCATGTACCGCGGTCAGGTGGTGGAATCCGGACCGGCGCTGGAGATCCTCCAGAATCCGCAGCACCCCTACACGAAGCGGCTGATCGGCGCCGCACCGTCGCTGTCCAGCCAGCGGATGATCTCCTCGGTGAGCAGCCGGGACCAGGACCCGGCCGACGGGGAGGAGTCCGTCCGGGCCGGACGGACCGACGAGGTCATCGTCGCCGAGAACCTCACGAGGGTCTTCGACATCCGCGGCGGTGCACCTTGGGTGAAGGCCGCCCCGTTCACCGCGGTCGACGACGTCTCCTTCACGCTCGAGCGCGGCACCACGCTCGGGATCGTGGGGGAGTCCGGCTCCGGCAAGTCGACTGTCGCGCAGATGGTGCTGGGCCTGCTCCCGCCGACCTCGGGCTCGATCCTCTTCGAGGGCCAGGACATCGGCCCGATGTCCCCGAAGGAGATGTTCGCGCTGCGCCGACGTATGCAGCCGGTGTTCCAGAACCCGTACGGGTCGATCGACCCCACCTACTCGATCTTCCGCACCATCGAGGAGCCGCTGCGGCTGCACGGCACGCGCTCCCGCAGCGAGCGCGAGATCCGGGTCCGTGAGCTCCTGGACCAGGTGGCACTGCCGGCAGCGACCATGCAGCGCTACCCCAATGAGCTCTCCGGCGGTCAGCGACAGCGCATCGCCGTGGCCCGAGCGCTCGCGCTGCGCCCCGAGGTGCTGGTGCTCGACGAGGCCGTATCGGCGCTCGACGTGCTCGTCCAGGACCAGGTGCTCACACTGCTCAACGATCTCCAGGCCGAGCTGGACCTCTCCTACGTGTTCATCACCCACGACCTCGCCGTCGTCCGACAGATCGCCGACCGGACGATGGTCATGGAGACGGGCCGGGTCGTGGAGCACGGAGCGACCGAGGACGTCTTCCGCGACCCTCAGCAGGAGTACACCCAGCGCCTGCTGGAGGCCATCCCCGGCGGCTCCATCCCGCTCGCGGGCTCCGGCCGCTGAGCCCGCGGGCTCCGGCCGCCGAGCCGGGCGCCCTCGGGCCCTACCGACGACAGCGCGTCGAAGGTCTCACTCCGCACTCTGCGGCAGGGGCGTCGTGGCAGATAGACTCGGCGAGGCCCTGGAGCGGGCCGCACTCTCGTGCGGCCAGGCGCTGCTCGGTCCATGACCCGCCGCGCAACCTGAAACGAGCATCTGCGTATGACCATCCAGCACCGTAACGATCTGCGTAACGTCGCCATCGTCGCCCACGTCGACCACGGCAAGACCACCCTGGTCGACGCCATGCTCACTCAGGGCGGAGCCTTCGGCGATCGCGACAACCATGACGATCGGGCGATGGATTCGGGTGAGCTGGAGCGCGAGAAGGGCATCACGATCCTCGCCAAGAACACGGCGATCCGGTACACCGGACCGTCGGCCGCGGAGATCGGGGAGACCGACGGCATCACCATCAACGTCATCGACACCCCCGGCCACGCCGACTTCGGCGGCGAGGTCGAGCGCGGACTGTCCATGGTCGACGGCGTGGTGCTGTTGGTGGACTCCTCCGAGGGCCCGCTCCCGCAGACCCGCTTCGTGCTGCGCAAGGCGCTGGCCGCGAAGCTGCCCGTGATCCTCGTGGTCAACAAGGTGGACCGCCCCGACGCCCGCATCGAGGCCGTCGTCGGCGAGGCCACCGACCTGCTGCTGGGCCTGGCCTCGGACCTCTCCGAGGAGATGGACGACATCGATCTCGATGCCGTGCTGGACGTGCCCGTGGTCTACGCCTCCGGCAAGGCGGGTCGCGCCTCGACCACCCAGCCGGCCGACGGCACCCTCCCCGAGGAGGAGAACGTCGAGGCGCTGTTCAAGACCATCCTCGAGCAGATTCCCGCGCCGCAGTACGACGACGAGGTGCCGCTGCAGGCGCACGTCACCAACCTCGACGCCTCCCCGTTCCTGGGCCGCCTCGCGCTGCTGCGCATCAAGAACGGCGAGCTCTCCAAGGGCCAGCAGGTCGCCTGGTGCGTCCAGGACGGCACCACCAAGCAGGTCAAGATCACCGAGCTGCTGGAGACCAAGGGCCTCTCCCGCGAACCGATGACCCGGACCGCGCTGCCCGGCGACATCGTCGCCGTCGCCGGCATCCCGGAGATCATGATCGGCGAGACCCTCGCCGATCTGAACGATCCGCGTCCGCTGCCGCTGATCACCATCGACGACCCGGCGATCTCGATGACCGTCGGCATCAACACCTCGCCGCTGGCCGGCAAGAACGGCAAGGGCCACAAGCTCACCGCTCGCCAGGTCAAGGATCGTCTCGACCAGGAGCTGGTCGGCAACGTGTCCCTGAAGGTGCTGCCCACCGAGCGCCCCGATTCCTGGGAGGTCCAGGGCCGCGGCGAGCTGGCGCTGTCGATCCTGGTCGAGCAGATGCGCCGCGAGGGTTTCGAGCTCACCGTGGGCAAGCCGAAGGTGCTGACCCGTGAGATCGACGGAAAGGTCCATGAGCCGGTCGAGCGGATGACCATCGACGTGCCCGAGGAGTACCTGGGCACCGTCACCCAGCTGATGGCCTCGCGCAAGGGCCGCATGGAGACCATGAGCAACCACGGCTCCGGCTGGGTGCGCATGGAGTTCATCGTCCCCGCCCGCGGCCTGATCGGTTTCCGTACCCGGTTCATGACCGAGACCCGTGGCAACGGCATCGCCGCCTCCTACAACGACGGCTTCGAGCCGTGGATGGGGGAGATCGAGTTCCGCGCCACCGGTTCTCTGGTCGCGGATCGCCCCGGCACCGTCACCCCGTTCGCGATGATCAACCTCCAGGAGCGCGGCTCGTTCTTCGTCGAGCCGACCTCCGAGGTGTACATGGGCCAGATCGTCGGCGAGAATTCCCGCAACGAGGACATGGACGTGAACATCACGAAGGAGAAGAAGCTGACGAACATGCGTGCAGCCTCCTCGGACTCCTTCGAGAACCTGGTGCCGCCGCGTCGGCTGACCCTCGAGGAGTCCCTCGAATTCTCCAACGACGACGAGTGCGTCGAGGTCACGCCGGCAGTCGTGCGCATCCGCAAGGTCATCCTCGATCCGAACGAGCGCAAGCGGGCGCACTCCAAGGCCAAGTCAGGGAAGTGACGCCGTGACCCCCGCGCCGTCGCCGTCGGGGTCGGCCCGCGGGGTCGACACCGACTCCCTCGCGGCCCGCTTCGCGCAGGCCGCGATGGCGATCGTGCTCGCGATCATCTCGGTGCTGCTGATGCTCACCACGCATCGGATGGAGGTCGCGCTGCTGGGGGTCGATGTGCCCGCAGGGATGCTCTTCGGAGCGGCATTCCAGGTGGTCACCTGTGTATTCCTGTGGTCGGCGACGGGGTCGAGGTTCCCGTTGCTGGTGCTGGGCTGCCTGTGGGGGATGCTGGCCACCCCGTTCCTGGGGGAGAGCGTCGGCGGCGGCGTGCTGCTGCCAGCCATGATCGGCGACGTCCCGCAGCTGTCGGGATGGGTCATCCAGGGCCTCGGGCTGGCGATCCCCTTCCTCGCCGCGGCCGTGATCACCGTGGCGGGGACGTTCGCTCGGCGGGCGCGCTGAGCACATGAGCCGCTCCAGGCGCCCTGACTGGGCGACTCTCCCGAACCTCGTCACGCTGGCGCGGTTCGTGCTGCTGGTCCCGGTGTGTCTGCTCCTGCTGGACGGGCCGGACTTCCTCGCGGTGGTGCTGCTGCTGGTGTGGGCGTCCACCGACTGGGTGGACGGCATGCTCGCCAGGGCGCTGGACCAGTCCAGTCGGACCGGGGCGATCATCGATCCGATCGCGGACCGCATCGGACTGGCCGCGATCGTGCTGTCCCTGGCGGTGGCGGGCCTGCTGCCCTGGGTCGCGCTCGTGCTCATCGTGGTCGTGGACGTGGCGATGGTGGTGCTGGCGACCGGGGCCGCGCTCGGCGGGCGGATCGCGGTCTCCTGGCTCGGCAAGATCCGCACCTTCGTGCTGATGGCCTCGGTGTTCCTGCTGGTCGCCGCTGCTGCCTGGTGGCCGGGCCTGATCCCCGCCGCGCAGGCGCTGATCTGGTGCGGCGTGGTGCTGCACATGGTTTCGGGGATCGACTACATCGTCAGGGCCCGGCGGGCCCCCGCGGCCGCACCGGTGGGGGAGGCACCTCCTTCGCGGCGATGACCAGCGCCCGCGGCACCCGCACCTCGCCGCGACGGGTCATCACCCGCACGGCAGCCTCGTCGCTGCCCACGATGGTGCCCAGCGCGTCCGTCATCGACTCCCCGTGCGGAGAGCTCTCCGCATCGATCGCATAGCGCAGCACGACCCGGCGCCCCTCGTGCAGGAAGGGGGCCCAGCCGGCGCGGGGCCGCGACCCCTCGTGCGGGCCATCATGCGTCGTCATCCTCCGAGGCTATCCCCGCCCCGCGGACCTCGGTCCCGGGCCCTGCGTGTGCATCCTGTCACCTCCGTGGCATGGTGCCCCGCCGGGCCGCCCCCGGGCCGAGCGGGATGAGATGATGGATGCCGTCTCCGACGGAAGGAAGCCGCCCATGACCTACGTCATCGCTCTGCCCTGCGTCGACGTGAAGGATCGTGCCTGCGTCGACGAGTGCCCCGTGGACTGCATCTACGAGGGCAACCGGATGCTCTACATCCAGCCCGACGAGTGCGTGGACTGCGGTGCTTGCGAGCCCGTCTGCCCGGTCGAGGCGATCTTCTACGAGGACGACACCCCGGACCAGTGGGCCGAGTACTACAACGCCAACGTCGACTTCTTCGATGACCTCGGTGCTCCCGGCGGCGCTGCGAAGATGGGCGTGATCGATAAGGATCACCCGCTCGTCGAGGCCCTCCCGCTGCAGCCGAACCCCCTGGCCTGAGCCATGGCGGCGATCTCCGGCCCCAGCCCGACCACTTCTGGTCGGGCGGGAGCTCGCACGGGCCTCGCTGAGCGTCTGCCCGCCTTCCCCTGGGATTCCCTGCTCCCGGCCAAGCAGCGCGCGACCGCTCATCCGGGCGGCATCGTGGACCTCTCCGTCGGCACCCCTGTGGACCCGACGCCCGCCTCCGTGCAGGCGGCTCTCGCCGCCGCGGCCGACAGCCCCGGTTACCCGACCACGATCGGCACTCCGGCGCTGCGCCAGGCACTGGTGGACTTCGTCCGTCGACACCGCGGCGCCCCGGAGTCCCTCGGCGCGGAGGGCGTGCTGCCCACCGTCGGCTCCAAGGAGCTCGTCGCCCACCTCCCGTTCCAGCTCGGGCTCGGCCCCGGGGACGTGGTCGCGTTCCCGCACATCGCCTACCCCACCTACGACATGGGCGCCCGTTTCGTCGGCGCCGAACCGCTGGGGGTGGACATGGCCCAGCTCGCCGCCCACGGCGATGGGGCCCTGCCCGAATCGTCGGCCGCGCAGCGGATCCGGCTGCTGTGGCTGAACTCCCCGTCGAACCCCACCGGCGAGGTGCTCGATGCCGCGCAGCTCGCCGCCATCGTGACCTGGGCCCGGGAGCGGGGAATCATCGTCGCCTCCGACGAGTGCTACGCGCTGCTGCCCTGGACCGTGGACGAGGTCCCCTCGGTGCTGGATGCGCGCGTCAGCGGCGGCTCTCTGGACGGGCTGCTGTGCGTGTACTCGCTGTCCAAGCAGTCCAATCTCGCCGGCTACCGGGCCGCCTTCGTCGCCGGGGACCCCGCGCTGGTGGGCGAGCTGGTGGCGGTGCGCAAGCAGGCCGGGATGATGCTGCCCGGACCGCTGCAGACCGCGATGACCGCGGCGCTCGCCGACGAGGAGGCCCCCGCGGCCCAGCGTGAGATCTATCGCGCCCGGCGCTCGCAGCTCCAGTCCGCGCTGCGCGCCGCCGGCGGCACCATCCACGGCTCCCAGGCCGGGCTGTACCTGTGGACCACCTTCGGCGAGGACGCGATGACCAGTGTCGAACGCCTCGCAGGCCACGGCATCCTGGTGGCACCCGGGATGTTCTATGGTGGCGGGGGTGGCGAATTCGTCCGGGTCGCGCTCACCGCGACCGATGAGCGGATCGCCGCCGCCGCCGGGCGCCTCGAGCGCCTCTAGAACCTTCGGCGCCCGAGGGCGCCGCATCGATCCGACCACGCACAACGGAGAGCCCATGGATCACGCGACGACGTCTGCCCAGCTCAGCCTGGGAGAGAAGACCCTCGACCTCCCCACCGTCCCCGCCGTGGAGGGCAACGCCGGCATCGCGATCGGTCCGCTGCGCAAGGAGACCGGTCAGGTCACCTACGACCCCGGCTTCATGAACACCGCGAACGCGAAGTCCTCGATCACCTACATCGACGGCGACGAGGGCATCCTGCGCTACCGCGGATACCCCATCGAGCAGCTCGCGGAGAAGTCCAGCTACCTCGAGGTCTCCTACCTGCTGATCAACGGCGAGCTGCCCACCAAGGGCCAGCTCGACAACTTCGAGGCCAAGGTCGAGCACCGCACCCTGCTCGATGAGCGGTTCAAGCGCATGTTCGACAACTTCCCGCGCGATGCGCACCCGATGGCCGTGCTGCAGGCCGGCACCTCGGCGCTGTCGACCTTCTACCAGGACTCCCTGGACCCCTTCGACGAGGAGCAGGTGCGGATCTCCGCGGTGCGCCTGCTGGCGAAGCTGCCCACGATGGCGGCCTACGCTCATCGGATCGCCCAGGGCCACGCCCTGCTCTATCCCGACAACCGGCTCTCCCTCATCGAGAACTTCCTGCGCCTGACGTTCGGGTTCCCGGTCGAGGACTACATCGCCGATCCGGTGGTGGTGCGCGCGATGGAGCAGCTGCTGATCCTCCACGCCGACCACGAGCAGAACTGCTCGACCTCCGCGGTGCGGCTGGTCGGCTCCGCGCAGGCGAACCTGTTCACCTCGATCTCCGCCGGCATCGGAGCGCTCTCGGGCCCCGCCCATGGCGGTGCCAACGCCGCGGTGATGGACATGCTCGACCAGATCCGGGCCGAGGACATGGACCCGCGCGACTTCATGGAGAAGGTGAAGAACAAGGAGGACGGCATCCGGCTGATGGGCTTCGGCCACCGGGTGTACAAGAACTACGATCCGCGCGCCCGCATCGTCAAGAAGATCGCCGACGACGTGCTCGAGCGCCTCGGTGTCCACGACGAGCGGCTCGAGCTGGCCATGAAGCTCGAGGAGATCGCCCTGAAGGACGACTACTTCGTGGAGCGCAAGCTCTACCCGAACGTCGACTTCTACACGGGCCTGATCTACAAGGCCATCGGCTTCCCGACCGAGATGTTCACGGTGCTGTTCTCGATCGGCCGCCTGCCGGGCTGGATCGCCCAGTGGGAGGAGATGGTCCACGACCCGGAGACGAAGATCGGCCGGCCTCGTCAGATCTACACCGGGCACGCGGAGCGTGATTATCAGGAGATGGGCGAGCGCACCGGCACCAGCGAGCTGCGCCTGGCCGCCCTGCAGTCCGACATCGCCAACCGCGGCTGAGCCTCCGTCGCACTCCGAAGGGGTCCTTCTCCCGGGAGGGCCCCTTCGTCGTGCTCGCCCGGGAGCGGCCGGAGCACGGACCGGCCGGGATCAGCCCTCGCTGACCAGCACCACCACATGGTCCGCCGCGCCGCCGTCGGCCATGCCCCAGTGCTCGGCCTCCTCGCCGCGCAGCGCACGGTCCCAGACGCGGCCCTGATAGGACACCTGGACCACGCCGTCCTCCGCCGCGCGGGCCACGGCCCAGTTCGCGACCGCCCAGCCCAGCGTCTCGTCGTCCCCGACCTCGATCACCAGCGCGGTCGCCCCCGCGCCCTCGGGCCGCCGCGGCGCGGCGGAGGAGGCGGCGGAGAGCCCCGCGGAGAGCCGGCCGGACTCGACGGCGCGGGGGAACTGGCGCTCCACCTCGCCGCGGACCTGCTCGGGGGACACGGTCGCCCCGACCCCGTCCAGCGTGCAGACCAGGTTCGCTCCGCTCTGCCCGGTCAGGGCCGAGGCATAGAGCCGGCCCTCGGTCTCGTGGTCCCGATAGGCCTCCGGATGGCCGGAGCGCTGGACCTGCTGGGCCACGTCGTTGATGTCCGCGCTCCGATAGCCGGGAATCCTCACCAACGCGTCGTAGAAGGAGTTGGTGGAGAAGATCGGGTCCTGGATCTGCTCCTGGGTACCCCAGCCCTGGGAGGGGCGCTGCTGGAACAGGCCCAGGGAGTCGCGGTCCCCGTAGTCGATGTTCTGCAGCTGCGATTCCTGATAGGCGGTCGCCAGCGCGATCGAGGCCGCCCGCGGCGGCAGCTCCCGGTCCACGGCGACCGCGCTGATCAGTGCCGCATTGGAGACCCGGTCGGTGGTGTAGCGGTGGCTGGTCCCCAGGCCGGTCGCCACGCAGGTGCCCTCATGGGCGGGGGAGCCGTAGCGCTGCAGCGCCACAAAGCTGCCCCCGGCGATCCCCGCGAACAGCAGCACCATCACCAGCGGGACTGCGAGATGGCGAGCGACGGAACGCGTCCGACTCCGGGTGCGCCGACGCGCGCGTGCCGCCACCTCGCCTCCCCCTGGCCCTGCGTCAGTTCGCGTGCAGCGCGGCGTTGAGCTCGACGGTCTGCCCCTCGCGGGCCACGGCCTGCACCGCACCGGTCAGCGAATTCCGCCGGAACAGCAGGTTCGCCACTCCGGAGAGCTCCCGGGCCTTGACCACGTGCGCGCCGGTGCCGATCTCGCCGACGAGCTCCACCTTGGTGCCGGCGGTGACGTACAGCCCCGCCTCGACGACGCAGTCGTCACCGAGGGCGATGCCCACGCCGGCCTCGGCGCCCACCAGCGACCGGCGGCCGATGCTCACGCGCTCGGTGCCGCCGCCGGACAGGGTGCCCATCGTCGAGGCGCCACCACCGACGTCGGAGCCGTCGCCCACGATGACGCCCTGGGAGATGCGGCCCTCGATCATCGAGGTGCCCAGGGTCCCGGCGTTGAAGTTCACGAAGCCCTCGTGCATGACGGTGGTGCCCTCGGCCAGGTGCGCGCCCAGACGGACCCGGTCCGCATCACCGATGCGCACCCCGGCGGGCAGCACGTAGTCGACCATGCGGGGGAACTTGTCGAGGCTGAACACGGTCGGGGTGCGTCCTGCGGCGATCAGGCGCAGACGGGTCTCCTCGAAGCCGGTGACGGCGCAGGGCCCCTCGGAGGTCCACACCACGTTGGTGAGCTTTCCGAACAGACCCTCGAGGTTCTGCGCGTTGGGGCGGACCAGGCGGTGGGAGAGCAGATGCAGTCGCAGGTAGGCGTCGGCGGCATCGGCGGGGGCCTCGGCCAGCGAGATCGCGCGGACCACGACCTCCTGGGTGGTGCCGCGCACTGCGTCGGCCCGAGCGGCGGCCGTGAGCTGGGCGTATAACGGATCGCGCTCGATCTGCGAAGGAGCATCGCCGAGTCGGGGTGCTGGATACCATGCATCCAGGACGGTGCCGTCGTCGCCGAGGGTGGTGAGTGCGATGCCCCAGGCCTTCATGGCGGGGGAGTTCGTTGTCGTCGTGCTCATGGTGCGAGTCTACGAACCACAGCGCCACCGCGGCGTCATCGGTCCGTCAGCAGGGGCCAACAGCACATCGGATCGAGGGGCTCTGCGCGAGTGACGGATGCTGCGAAGGTCCCTGCCCCCGACCCCGCTGGTACGACGCCGCTGCGCCGCAACCCCGAGTACCTCAAGTGGCTCTCCGGCGACCTGTTGCAGGACATGGGCACCGGGATCGGCGCCTTCGCCTTCCCGCTGATCACCTTCATGGTCACCGGCTCGCTCGAGGCCACGGGGATGGTGGCCCTGGTGCAGGGGCTGGGCGGACTGGTGGGGATGATCCCCGGGGGGCTGCTCTCGGACCGCCTCGAGCGGCGCCGGCTGCGGCTGCTGGCCGGAGTGACCGGGGCACTCCTGCAGGCAGTGCTGGTGGCGGTGCTGCTCACCGGCTCGGCCGGCGCCGCGGTCCTGGCCGGGATCGCCTTCCTGGACCGGCTGCGGGGATCGCTGCTGGGCAATGCCTCCAACGCGATGCTCAAGCAGATCGTGCCACCCGCGCAGCTGCCGCGTGCGGTCTCCGTGAACCAGGGGAGGGAGGCTGCGGTCGAGATGGGCTCGGGCCCTGCCGGGGGAGCCCTGCTGGGGCTCTCGCTCGCCTTTCCGCCACTGGCCCAGCTGCTGGGCAACCTCGGCTCCGCCGCCGCGACCCTCGCAATGCGCGGGCGATACCGGCCGCGTGTCGACGGGGCGGCACCCACGAGGGTGCGGGACGATCTGCGCGAGGCGGTCACGTGGATGGGGAGGCAGCCGGTGCGGCTGCAGATGCTCGCGATCGCCTGCGCGGTCAACCTCGGCGCCAACGGTCTGATCTTCGCGGTGCTGCTGGACCTTGCCGATGCGGGCGTGCCCGCGACGCGCATCGGCCTGCTGAACACCGTGCTCGCCGCCGCGATCCTGCTCGGCGCCTTCGCCGCCCCGCGCCTGGTCGACGCGGTGCCGACGGGGATCCTGGCGATCATCCCGGTGCTCCTGATGGCGGCGATCGGGGTGCTCCTGCCCTTCGCGCCCGGGATGCTCTGGATCGCAGTGGCCTATGCGGTGCTGGGGTTCGGAATCCCCGCGATCAACGCCTCCAGCCAGGGGTTCTTCACGCACATCACCCCGGTGGGGATGCAGGGGCGGGTCAGTGCGCTGATGCGGCTGGTCTCCTCGTCGCTGATGCCCCTGGCTCCGGCCATCGCCGGCTGGGGGCTCGCGCTCGGCGGGCCGGTGCCCGCGATGCTGTTCTTCGCCGCCGTGCTCGCCGCGGGGGCGCTGGTGGGGCTGCTGGGCCCGCACCTGCGGCGAGTCCCGACGGCGCCGAACTGGGAGCGCTACGCACGCGAGGAGGGGCTCTCGGCCGAGGAATGAGGGCGGGCCTCGCCCGCCGCCTCGGGGGTGTTCGCGCGCGGGCGCTCGCCCACCATGGTGAACAGCATCCGCACGTCCTGGGCGTCGCCGTCGGTATCGGGGTCGCCAGGCAGGTCCGCGCCGCTCTCGTCGCGATTCAGGACGAGGTACTCCTGGATCTTCTCCTCGACGGCGGCGAAGAGCTCGCGGGTCTGCGTCCGGGAGAGCCGCAGCGGGGCGGAGAGCATCCCGGCGAACGCCCTGTCCTCCTCCGTCTCGGGGAAGTGGGCCGTGCGTTGGGCGATCTCCGCTACCCAGGCCGAGCGCACCGTGTCCAGGGCCGCCATCGTCGTCGCCCCGGAGGCCTCGACGTAGTCGTGGTCGACGAGGGGGTCGGCGGCGGTCGAGCTCTCGGCAGGGGCGTGCTGGAAGTTGATCTGGGTGAGCTTCCAGACTCGGTCCCGTTTGTCGCGGGCAGCCTCCGGGGCGTCGACGATGACGCCACCCCGAGCGAGGGTTCGCAGGTGGTAGCTCACCGAGTTCGCCGGAATGTCGAGATCGGCCGCGAGATCCGCGGCGCGCGCGGTGCCGCGCCGCCCGATGCGCTCGATCAGGCGCATCCGCAGAGGGTGGGCCATCGCCCGGAGCTGGTCTCGGGTCGCGTAGCTGTGCGTCTGCTCGCCGGGGGCCGCGCCGAGGGTGCTGTCGTCGGGTGAGGGCATGGCGCGATTCTACGACCTGAGGGGCAAGCGCGCACCAGACGATGCGCAAGATTTATTGCGCAATAAGTGGTGCGCGTGTAGGTTCGTCGCACAGCGGGTCGCCGGCCCGTCGCCGCGAATGAGGAGCCCCGCCATGACCGCAGACCTGCCCCCGGTCCTCCCCTCCGCCGCGCTGCACCGTGAGCACTCGGACCGGTGCGACGTCCCCACGCTGGTGGGGAGGGAGGGTGTCCCGCCGACTCGGACGAGCGGGTGCCTGGCTGCACCGGAGCTCGCCGGGGAGCCGGCGCACCTGGCGACGGACAGACAGGGCGACCGTCCCGGCGGCGAGGGCAGGGAGCACCGCGGGTGGCGTCGCCTGCTCGGACTCGTCGGCGAGCTCGGACTCTTCGACGAGGGCGCGGGGGCTGAGGCCCGGCGCGCGGAGATGACGGATCGGCTCTTCCGGACCGGCCTCCACCAACTGCGGTGACGTGGGCCGGTGGACGTCAGCGGCGTGCATGCACGCCGGTTCGAGAACCGCTGCGGCGCGGCCTCCTCACACCGTCGGCGGCTCCTCCACCTGCGGGGTCGGCCCGATCCATTCTGCCGCCCGGGAACGTCGCGCGATCTTCCGGAGCCGCCGGGAGCGCACGTAGATGAGGAGCACCGCCCCCACCAGAGCGGCGGCGCCCCCGCCGAGCAGCCAGGGCGCCCAGTGCGAGACTCCGCCCACGTCCCCCAGCATCGGGGAGATCAGCAGCAGCGCCGCTCCTGCCACGATCATCAGCACCCCGGCGCCCACCAGCAGCGCCGGACCGAGAGAGCGGGCCACGGCCGGTCCTGCCGACTCGCCCTGCAACGGGCGGCGCAGCGGCAGTCCCCGGCCGAGCTGACCGGGACGGGAGGCCGCCCAGTCCAGCAGCAGGTGATCCCGCCTCCGGGTCGCCACCGTGCCCACGAGCGCCGCCAGCAGCCCGGCCACGAGCGCGATCACGACCAGCGTCAGGCTCTGCTCCGGGAGACGCTCGGCGAGTCCGGTCGCCTCGGAGCGGATGCTGAGGATGACCGTGACCGCGAGGAGCGCGAACGCCACCAGCAGCAGCAGCGTCTCCGCCACGCGCAGCGGGAGCTGCCGCGCCTCCTGCTCCGCCTGCGCGGCGGACTCCAGCTCGTCGGGGATCTCGTCGGCGCCCTCCTCGAGCACCACCCGGCGCTCGTCCGCCAAGCGCTGGGCGAACTCCTCGGTGCTCGGGCCGGAGCGCAGGGACGGGGCGTACCGGGCGCGCTGCGCTGCAGAGAGCCAGGCCGTCATCACCAGCGCGTCGGCTGAGGCGCGCTCCTCGGGCAGCAGATCGGCGCTGACGATCGCGCGGAGCTTCGCCGCCTGGCGCCCGCCGAACAGTCCCGGGGGCGTCGAGGGGCCGCTGGGCGGGAGATGTCTCGGCGGCGGAGCGGGTATCGACATGGCGATATCGTCCCAGATCGGTGGGGGCGATGCCGACGCAGCCGTGCGGCGGCGTGCAGTACTCGGTGCGGCAGCGTGCAGTACTCGATGCGTGCCGCGCCATACTGGAGCGATGACCGCAGCCGCCGAACCCCTCCGCACCGTCGCCGTCGTCGGGGCGGGGCCGCGGGGCACGGCGATCATCGAACGCCTGGTCGCGGCCTCGCACAGCCCGGACTGGCGGGGTGGGCTCACCGTGCACCTGATCGATCCGCTGGTGGGACGGGGCGGTGCCGTCTGGCGGCACGACCAATCTGCGGTGCTGCTGATGAACACCACCACCTGCCAGACCACGATGTACCCCGATGAGTCCTGCCATGCGCTGCTGCCCGCGCCGCGCACGCAGACCCTCGCCGACCATCTGGCGGGGGAGGGGCTCGCCCCCACCGACTTCGCCTCCCGCGCCGCGCACGGCCGCTATCTGGCCCACGTCCTGGAGACGGCGCGGCGCGACGCCGACCCGGCCCGGCTGCGGATCGTCGAGCACGCCGCCGAGGCGGTCGATGTCACCGGCGAGGCCGATGGCCTGCAGCGGGTGCGGCTGAGCGACGGACGCGTGCTGCGCGTCGACGCGGTCGCCCTCGCGCTGGGACACCTCCCGACCGCGCTCGGCCCCCGCTCACAGCAGCTCGCCGACGCCGCCGAACGTCATGGGCTGGTCCACCTCGGGCCCGCGAACCCGCTCGAGGTGGACTACACCGCTCTGCTGGGGCGGGAGGCCGTCGCGGTCCAGGGCATGGGCCTGAACTTCTACGATGCGATCGGCATGCTCACCGAGGTCGCCGGCGGCCGCTTCGAGCCCGACGCCTCCACCCCCTCCGGCCTGCGCTATCTGCCCGGCGGCAGAGAGCCGCGACTGCTCGTCGGCTCCCGCTCCGGGATGGTCTACCGGCCCAAGCCCGACCTCGGGGACCGCATGCCCGAGCCCTACCTCCCCGAGGTGCTCACGAGGGAGAGGGTGCTCGAGCTCGCAGTGCGTGCCGCGGGCGTGGACCATGAACGCGAGGTGATGCCGCTGATGTTCGCCGAGCTGCGCCGGGCGCTGCGCCGCGGCGGCTTCCCCGAGCTGGCGGATGACCAGCTGCTGCTCCCGCTGCTGTTCCCCTTCGGCCGGCGCGGCGGGGAGAGCCCGGTGCCGCACCGCAGCACCCGGGACGTGCTGCGCGAGGCGCTGCGGGCCGCGACCGAGCCCGATCCCGCCTGGGTGCTGATCTACCGCGTGCTGATCGCCCTGCGGATCCAGGTGGGCCGCCTCACCGACCTCGGCGCATACACCACCGACTCCGTGCGCCAGGACATCGACGGGCACCTGCGCAACGCCTTCGCCTCCTGGGCCTCCGGCCCACCGGTGCTGCGCGCCCGGCAGGTGCTCGCGCTCGAGGAGGCGGGACTGCTGGAGTTCACCGGGCCGCGGATGCACCTGGACATCGACGACGAGGCCGGCCGCTATGCCGTCCACGGCGCGGAGGGTCAGATCACCCTGTGCGACGGGGTGCTCGAGGCGCATCTGCCGCCGGTGGACCTGCCCGCCTACCGCAGTGCCCTGCTGGGCGCCTGGCGCGAGCGCGGCGAGGTGCAGAAGGACTCCTGGGCCTCCCGCGGCACGCGGAGGCGGATGCTCACCGGATCCATCGCGGTGGACGGCCTGTACGCCCCGGTCGGGGTCGACGGCACCGTCTTCGAGCGGCGGCTGCTGGTCGGCGTGCCGGTGAGCACCGCACAGCCGGGCTCCTCGATCACCGCCGAGCCGGGCACCGGTGCACAGCTGCTGCGCCACGCGGAGGCGGTCGCGCTGCGGCTGGCCCGTGCCGGAGGCGCGCTGTCCGGGGACTGACGGGGACGGCGGCCGACGGGTCGGCGACAGCGGAGGAACAGCCCGTCGGCCGACTTCCCGATCGTGGCACGATGACGCCCATGAGCACTCAGGCACCGCACCTCCTCGACCCCCACGCCGACATCGCCGACCTCACCGCCGCGATCGTCGACATCGAGTCCGTCTCCGGGAACGAACAGGCGCTCGCCGATGCGGTCGAGCAGGCGCTGCGCGCGCATGCCCGGCACCTCACCGTGCTCCGCGACGGGGACACCGTCATCGCGCGCACCGACCGCGGGCTGCCCCAGCGGGTGCTGCTGGCCGGGCACCTGGACACGGTCCCGCTCGCGGACAACCTCCCCTCGACCCGCCGGGTCCGCAAGGGCCGCGAGGAGCTGGTGGGACGCGGCACCTGCGACATGAAGGGCGGTCTCGCGGTGTTCCTCAAGCTCGCCGTCGAGGCCGCCGCCGCACCCGTGGACCTCACCTGGATCTTCTACGACCACGAGGAGGTCGCCGCGGCGGACAACGCCCTCACCCGGATCGCCGCCGAGCGCCCGGAGCACCTCGAAGCGGACTTCGCCATCCTCGGCGAGCCCACCTCCGCCGGTGTCGAGGGCGGGTGCAAGGGCACCATGAAGCTCGAGGTCGCCGCCCGCGGGCTCGCCGCCCACTCCGCCCGCGACTGGGTGGGGGACAACGCGATCCACCGCCTCGCCCCGGTGCTGGAGCGCCTCGCCGCCTACGAGGCCCGCCGGGCCGTGATCGACGGGCTCGAGTACCGCGAATGCCTCAACGTGGTCACGATCGCCGGAGGCATCGCCGGCAACGTCATCCCCGACCGGGCCACCGCGCTGCTGAACTACCGCTTCGCGCCCGACACCTCCGTCGCTGCGGCCGAGGCGCACGTGCGCGAGGTCCTGGCGGGCCTCGAGCTGGAGATCGAGGTGACCGACGCCGCCGGCGGCGCGCTGCCCGGCCTGGACAACGCCGCGGCCCGCGGCTTCCTCGCCGCACTCGGCGAGGACGTCGCGGTCGCCGCGAAGCAGGGCTGGACCGATGTGGCCCGTTTCTCGGCGCTGGGCACCCCGGCGGTGAACTTCGGCCCCGGCGATCCGCTGCTCGCCCACACCGATGACGAGCACGTGCCGCTGGCCGATCTCGAGGCGGCGCTGCTGGGACTGCGCAGATTCCTCACCGCCTGAGCGTTACGCTCGGTCCATGACGCCTGAGGAACTCGACCGACACCGCAAGGGCCCGATCACGTTGCGCGGCTCCCAGCGGCCCGAGCGCACCACCGACCAGCGTCTGCTGGAGGAGGACGGTCCCGCGGACTGGGTCCATGCGGACCCGTGGCGGGTGCTGCGCATCCAGTCCGAGTTCGTCGAGGGCTTCGGCGCGCTCGCCGAGCTCGGGCCCGCGATCTCGATCTTCGGCTCCGCGCGGCTGAGCGAGGACAGCCCCTACTACGACTGCGCGGTGGAGATCGCCAAGGGCGTGGTGGAGCTCGGCTATGCGGTCATCACCGGCGGCGGTCCCGGAATCATGGAGGCCGGCAATCGCGGCGCCCAGGAGGCTGGGGGAGTCTCCGTCGGGCTCGGCATCGAGCTGCCCCATGAACAGGGCTTGAACGACTACGTCGACCTGGGCGTCGACTTCCGGTACTTCTTCGTGCGCAAGACGATGTTCGTGAAGTACTCCAGCGCCTTCGTGGTGATGCCCGGCGGGTTCGGCACCTTCGACGAGCTGTTCGAGGCGCTGTGCCTGATGCAGACCCACAAGATCGATATGTTCCCGGTGGTGCTGGTGGGCCGCGACTACTGGCAGGGCCTGCTGGACTGGCTGCGCGTCGCTGTGGTCGACGGCGGGATGGTGAACCCGCTGGACATCGAGCTGATGCGGGTGGTCGACACCCCGCAGGAAGCGCTCGACGTGCTGCGCGAGTACGCCCGGTCGAATCCTGCAGCGCCGACGGTCCCGGTCGACGCGTGAGCACCGCAGGCCCGATCGTGATCCTCCTGCTGCTGGTCGCAGTGCTGGTCGGAGTGCTGATGGTGGGGGTCGCGACGGGCCGGATCGGGGGCGGTATCGACCTCCCGGACAGGCCTCGGCGGGCTCGGCGTGCGCGCCGGTCGCGAGACCTGAGATAATAGCCACCGTACGCGCATTGTCCGAGGCCCCGTCCGGGGGTGCCACGCAAGGACAGTGACACATCAAGGAGGCACGATGGCTGCTATGAAGCCGCGCACCGGTGACGGTCCGCTCGAGGTCGTGGAGGAGGGCCGCAGCATCATCATGCGGGTCCCGCTCGAAGGGGGCGGCCGTCTGGTCGTGGAGATCGCCGCATCGGAAGCCGTGGAGCTGCGAGAGGCCCTCGAGGGCGTCATCAAGTAGCAGGTCACCAGCCCAGACCTCAGCCCCGCGCCCTGATGGCGCGGGGCTGAGGTCATCTCGGAGCCGGTTGCGGGTCCGGTGCGATCAGGGGCGCAGCACGGCGGCGAGCACGCCGTCGCCGCTGCCGGTGAGCATCGAGATCAGGTCCTCGGACTCCGCGACGGTCTTCAGCAGTGCGCGCACGGCCTGCGTGGTGGCATCCCGTGCGGTGGGGTCCGCGACCCGGTCGTGGAACAGGGCGTGCGGGATGACCAGCACTCCACCGGGCCGCAGCAGGCGCCGCGCATGCTCGAGCAGGTCCAGGGCGTGCGGGGTGTGGGCGGGAAAGCTCACCAGGTCGTAGGCATGGTCGGTGAGGCGGCTGACGACGTCGCGGGGACGGCCGGAGATGGTGCGCACCCGCGGGGAGCGGATCCCGGCCTCGGCGAAGGCCTCGCGGGCGGCGCGCTGGTTCTCGACCTCGAGGTCGATGGTGGTCAGCACTCCGTCCGGGTGCATGCCGGAGAGCAGGTAGAGGGAGCCGACGCCGCTGCCGGTCCCGATCTCGACGGCGGAGCGTGCATGCACCGAGGCCGCCAGCACGCGCATCAGCGCGCCTGCCCCCGGCAGCACCGGGGTGGCGCCGAGCTCGTTGCCCCGATCCCTGGCGCGGGCGAGCACCCCGTCATCGGAGAAGAGGCTCGCCTCGTCGACGAATTCCTCACCGTGGGCCCAACCGGCCACTTTTCCCGACGACATCAGTGCATCCTCTCCGTTCACAGTGCGATCTGGCCGATCCTACGACAGCCGCCGCTCCTGTGAGCCCAGGAGTGCCTGCGATGCAATAATGACGGTGCATCAGCAGACCTCGAGACGTACAGGTGGACAATGGGCGGCACCGGATTCATTGGCCTCGGCGGCTGGGAGATCGTGATCCTGCTCGTCGTGTTCCTGGTGATCGTGGGACCGCAGCGGCTCCCCGACGTCACCCGGCAGCTGGTGCAGTGGGTGCGGCAGGCGCGTCGCTGGGTCGATGACTCCCGCTCCACGGTCGAGGACGAGATGGGCATCGCCATCGAGGACCTCCGCAAGTACGACCCGCGCCAGTACGACCCGCGCCGCATCATCCGCGAGGCCTGGGGGGACACCGATCTCGAGGAGCTGGTTCCCAGCAAGGACGCGATGAACATCGCCGCCGGGGGTGCAGCGGCCGGGACCGCCGCGAAGGGGGCGACGTCCGGGAAGAAGTCCGCGAAGGACAAGGGCCCCCAGCGCGCACCCTTCGACGACGAGGCCACCTGAGCCGCTGAGGGAAGCTGAGGTCAGCAGTGACGGAGGAACCCCGACCGTCGGGAGAGTCTGCGGCAGCGGCAGCTTCTCGGCCATCGACCGTCATGCGCCCTTCCGTCACGGCCTACGCCGTCGTCGCCCTTGCCGCCAGTTCCTGCGTGAACCTCGCCGTGGCCGAAGGGGTGTCGGGATCGTGGCACTACTACTTCTTCGGCCCCGTCCCGATGCTCCTGAGCGTCGCATTCGCGGTCGTCCTCACGAGCATCCTGGCGCTGACCCGGAGGTTCAGCGGGCCGCAGTTCGCGCTGTGGACGCCGGCGGTGCTCGGCGTCCTCGCGAGCCTGCTGCTCATCGTCGGTGTGCTCCCGGGCTCCGCGCAGGGCGGTGACTCGCTGCGGGAGATGAGCTGGATGACGGTGTCCTACCTCGCTCTCCCGCCGCTCCTGTCAGCCCTGTGGTTCGAGGTCTGGGAGACCGTGCGCCTCCGGGAGGCACGCGCGGCGGCACGGGCAGGTGACGCAGCCGCAGCGCGGTGAGCGACGCAGAGAAGAGGCCGTCCGGTCAGGACCGCGCGACGGTCAGCGGCAGCTTCATGCCGCCGAGCCCGCGCGGCTTGCGCACCAGGGCGCGCGCCACGCCCTTGAGCGCCATCGAGGTGGGGGAGTCGGGGTCCGAGATCACCAGCGGCACTCCCTGATCCGCGCCCTCGCGCAGCGCGGGATCCAGTCCGATCCGACCCAGTACCGGCACGTCGTGGTCGACGGCCCGGGCCAGCGTCTGTGCCACCCGGTCCCCGCCGCCGGTGCCGAAGACATCCATGACGGTGCCGTCCGGCAGGGTCAGCCCGGCCATGTTCTCGACCACCCCGGCCACCTCCTGCTCGGTCGAGGTGGACAGCGAGCCGACCCGCTCGGCCACCCCGGAGGCGGACTGCTGCGGCGTGGTGACCACGACCATCTGTGCGCTCGGCAGCAGCTGCGCCACCGAGATCGCGACATCGCCCGTGCCGGGCGGCAGATCCAGCAGCAGCACGTCCAGATCGCCCCAGAACACGTCCGAGGCGAACTGCTCGATCGCGCGGTGCATCTTGGGGCCGCGCCAGACCACTGCCTGGCCCTCGGGGACGAACATGCCGATGCTCATGACTGCGACGCCGTGCGCCGCGGGCGGCATCAGCAGATCGGAGACCTTGGTGGGCTGGTCGGTGATCCCGAACATGCCCGGCATCGAGAACCCGTGGATGTCCGCGTCGATCACGCCCACCCGCAGCCCGTCGGCCGCCATCGCCGCAGCGAGGTTCGCGGTCACGGTGGACTTGCCGACCCCGCCCTTGCCGGAGGAGATCGCGAAGATGCGCGTCAGCGAGCCCGGCTGGTTGAAGGGGATCTGACGGCGTCCCTGGCGCAGCCGGTTGGTGAGCTCGCGGCGCTGCTCCTCGTTCATCGCGCTGGTGGACACCTCGACCCGGGACAGGCCCGGGACGGTGGCGGTCGCCTCCGCGGTCTCGCGCTCGATGCGGTCGCGCATGGGGCAGCCCTCGATCGTCACCAGCACGTGGACCGACGCGGCCCCCTCGGCATCGACGTCGACGGAGCCGACCATGCCCAGCTCGGTGATCGGGCGGTGGATCTCGGGGTCGATAACCCCTTTCAGCGCCTCGTGGATCTGGGCGACGCGCTCGTCGCCGGCGGCCTGCCCGGCAGCGGGCTGCTCGAGGTGCGTCTGCCCGGCGTCGGGCTGCTCGGATGTGCTCACTGGGGATGCTGCTCCTTCGCTGAGTCGCTGGTGGGTTCTGCCGTGCGACGGTCCAGCGCCGCCTCGACCTCCTCGCGCAAGAGGGTGCGCAGGGCGTCGACATCCCGGGCGGGCGGCTCCTCGAGCTCCTCGAGCAGGTCGCGCAGCTCGCCGCGCACGAAATCGCGGGTGGCGACGTCGTTCACGGCCAGGCGCAGGGAGGCGATCTCCCGGGTGATGAAGTCGGTGGTGGCGTGGTTGCGCTCGTTGGACTGGCGATCCTGCTCCACCTGCACGCGGTCGCGGTCGTCCTGCCGGTTCTGGGCGAGCAGCAGCAGGGGTGCGGCGTAGGAGGCCTGCAGGGAGAGGATCAGCGTCAGCAGGGTGAAGTTCAGGGCGCGGGGATCGAACTGCGCGGACTCCGGGGCCAAGGAGTTCCAGGTCAGCCAGATCGCGCAGAACAGGGTCATACCGACCAGGAAGGCCGGGGTGCCCATCATCCGGGCGAAGCCCTCGGCGGCGCGCCCGAAAGCGTCGCCGCGGAAGGGGCTGCGCAGCAGCTGCCGTCGCCGCGGCGAGGGATCATCGAGCGGGCCGGGAATGTGCTCTGCCATGCTCATGCTCCCTTCGTGCGGTCCGGGTCCGAGGGGCCGGCGGCGTCGGTCGGAACTGCTGTGCCGTTGCCGTTGCCGTTGCCGTTGCCGTTGCCGCTGCCGCTGCCGCTGTCTCCGTCCCGGGCCGTGGCCCGGGCGATCTCCGACAGATCGATCTGACCGGTGGCCGGCGGCGGCTCGTCCTGCTCGCGCCAGTCATCGGGCAGCACATGATCCAGCACGTCGTCGACGGTCACCGCTCCCAGCAGGCGACCGTCCTCGTCGATCACGGGGATCGAGACCAGGTTGTAGGTGGCCATCTCCCGGGTCACGGTGGACAGCGGCACGGTCGGGGTGACCACGACCCTGTCCGCGTCGAGGATCTCGCCGACGGGACGGTCGGGACGCTCCCGCAGCAGCTGCTGGAAGTGGACGATGCCCAGCAGCTTCCCGGTGGGGGTCTCCAGCGGCGAGCGGCACACGTGCACGGTCGAGGCCAATGCGGCATGGATCGCCTCGCGGCTGATCAGCGCCAGGCAGTGCGCCACCGGGGTCTCGGGGGCGACGATCAGCGGCTCGGTGGTCATCATGCCGCCGGCGGTGTACTCGTCGTAGGCGAGCAGGCGGCGCACGTCCTCCGCCTCCTCGGGCTCCATCAGGCTGAGCAGATGGGTGGCGACGGACTCCGGGAGCTCCTGGACCAGGTCGGCGGCGTCATCGGGATCCATCGCGTCGAGGATGTCCGCGGCGCGGGTGGCGTCCATCCCCGTGACCACCTCGACCCGGATGTCCTCGGGCAGCTCCTCGAGCACATCGGCCAGGCGCTCGTCGGCGAGCTCCCCGGCGAGCTCGATGCGGCGCTTGGGCTCCAGCTCCTGGATGATCTCCGCGAGGTCGGCCGGGTTCAGGTCCTGGTACGAGGCGGCCAGCAGGTGCGCGGACTGCTCCGCCTGCGTGCCGTACAGCCCGGAGACCTCGGACAGCGGGGCGGTGATCGTCTCCCCGCGGGAGACCAGGCGGCTCAGCGAACCGCCCCGGCGCTGCCGGCGCAGGTACAGCCGGGAGACGTTCCAGTCCCGATGGCGGTCCTGATCCAGGGCGATGTCCAGCACGGTCGCCTCGCCGGTGCCGTCGCCGAGCGTCACCGCGCGGTCCAGCAGGTCGCCGATCACCAGCAGCTCGCCGGTGCGCTTCTCGAATCGGCGCACGTTCAGCACCCCGGTGGAGATCACCTGCCCCGGGGAGATCGAGGTGACCCGGGTGATGGGGAGGAACACCCGCCGCTTCCCACCGACCTCCACCACCAGGCCGACGGCCCGGGCGCTGGTGCGCGACTGCGGCATGACCACCACGTCACGGACCGTCGCCACCACGTCCCCGATCGGGTCGAAGACGCTGGTGCCGGCCAGCCGTGCCGCGTAGAAGCGCGGGCGCGCGGAGGTGCTCACCGCTGCAGCTCGGAGATCCAGCGCTCGACGTCCTCCGCCCGGCGCGGCGCGGCGGCCGAGAGGTTCTCGACGCCGTCGGCCGTCACCAGCACGTCGTCCTCGATGCGTACACCGATGCCGCGCAGCTCGGCGGGCACCAGCAGGTCGTTCTCCTTGAAGTACAGCCCGGGCTCGATGGTGAAGACCATCCCCGGCTCCAGCTCCGCGTCGAGGTACATCTCGCGGCGGGCCTGGGCGCAGTCGTGGACGTCCAGTCCGAGGTGGTGGCTGGTGCCGTGCGGCATCCAGCGGCGATGCCACTGGCCCTCGGCGGCCAGCGACTCCGCAGCGGTGCCGGGCAGCAGCCCCCACTCCTCCAGGCGGCGGGCGAGCACGTCCATCGCCGCGGCGTGGAGCTCGCGGAAGCGCAGTCCGGGCCGGGCCACCGCGAAGGCCGCGTCGGATGCTTCGAGCACCGCGTCGTAGATCTTCCTCTGAGCAGGGGAGAAGGTGCCGGAGACCGGCAGGGTGCGGGTGACGTCGGCGGTGTACAGCGAGTCCACCTCGACGCCGGCGTCGATCAGCACCAGCTCGTCCGCGGTGACCTCGCCGTTGTTGCGGGTCCAGTGCAGGGTGCAGGCGTGGTCGCCGGCGGCCGCGATGGTGTCGTAGCCGACGCCGTTCCCCTGGGCCCGCGCGGTCGCCGCGAAGACGCCCTCGATGACCCGCTCGCCGCGAGGATGGCCGATGGCGCTGGGCAGGTGCCGGATGACGTCCTCGAATCCGCGCAGGGTCGCGTCCACGGCCGTGCGCAGCTCGCGGATCTCGTACGCATCCTTGACCAGACGCTGCTCGCTCGCGGCCTCCTTCAGGGCGGCGCCCTCGGCCGCGGCCTCGTCCCCGCCGGGCAGGCCGTTCTGTGCGCGGATCTCCTCGACCATCGCCTCGACGGACGCGTCCACGCTCGGCATCACGGTCAGCGACAGCTGGGCGCCGACGTCCTTGGCGAGGTGGTCACGCAGCTCGTCGATGTGGCGCACCTCGATGCCCAGGCGCTGGGCGGCCTCGGGGACGGTGGGCCGGCGTCCCACCCACATCTCGCCGTAGCGGGCGTCGGCGTAGAACTCGCTGGTGTCGAAGCCGGCGCGGGGGCGGAAGAAGTACGTCGCCTCGGAGACCGTGGGGTCCTCGGCCGACGGCTCGAGGACGAGCACGCTGTCGGGCTCCTCATCGGTGCCCAGGCCCGAGTAGTACGCGAAGGCGGACTCCGGGCGGAAGGGGTAGTCGGTGTCGTTGGAGCGGACCTTGAGCACGCCCGCCGGCAGCACCAGCCGGGTCCCGGGCAGTCGCCGCACCAGCGCGTCGCGACGTTCCGGAGTGAAGTCCGCGGACTCGCGGCGCTCGGCATCGGGGACGGTCTCGTCCCAGCCGGAGGAGATGAACTCGCGGAAGGCGTCGTTGCTGGGGCGCTGCGAGCGGGAGTCACCGCGGGAGGCGAGATCCTTCATCCGCTGGCTGCTGCCGGTGCTTGTGGTGGTGGTGCTGTGCTCGGTGCTGCTGTTCTCGGTGCTCACCCCCCGATGGTCTCATGACGCGGTCTACCCTGGGCGTATGAGTGAGAGGACTGACGCCGGCGCCGCACAGCGGATCGACCTGCATGCGCACAGCTCGTGGTCCGACGGGACGACCGCTGTGCGGGAGCTGTTCGCCCAGGCCTCCGCGGCCGGTCTCGACGTGCTGGCGCTGACCGACCACGACACCGTCTCGGGCTGGTCGGAGCTCGCCGCCGCGGCCACCGCGAGCTCTGTCGCCGCGGTGCCCGGCATCGAGGTCTCGAGCGAGGACCGCGGCCTCAGCGTGCACCTGCTCGCGCTGCTGGTGGATCCCTCGCCGGGCACGGCCCTGGCCGCCGAGATGGCCAGCGCCCGCAGCTCGCGGGCGGAGCGCGCGCGGCGCATGGTGGAGCTGATCTCCGCCGACCACCCGGTGCGCTGGGAGGACGTGGAGGCGCAGGTCGCGGGGGAGAGCACCGTGATCGGCCGTCCCCACATCGCCGACGCCCTGGTGGATGCGGGCGTGGTCCCGGACCGCTCAGCGGCCTTCACCGAGATCCTGCGTCCCTCGGGGCCGTACTACGTCCCCTACTACGCGCCCTCGCCGCTGTCCGCGGTGCGGGCGATCCGGGAGGCCGGGGGCGTCTCGGTCCTCGCCCACCCCGGGTCGGTCACCCGGGACGACGACCTGCCGCTGACGCTGCTGGAGGCCCTGGTCGAGGCGGGTCTCGACGGCATCGAGGTCGATCACCGCGAGCACCACGAGGACGAGCGGACGCGGCTGCGGGAGTTCGCGCGCGGCCACGAACTGCTGATCACCGGCGGCAGTGACTTCCACGGCACCGGCAAGGAGAACCGGCTGGGGGAGAACCTCACCGCGCCGGAGGTGCTGGAGGAGATCACCGCGCGTTCCACCAGCGGCACCCGGATCCTGCGGCCCTGATCGGGTGCGCCATGCCTGACCGGGTGCGCCGTGCCTGAGCGGGTGCTCCGCCGGTCCCAGCGCAGCATGATGCCATCCACGGGCGCACTCTCAGCATGCGTCCCCGTATACGGGGACGCATGCTGGCTGAGCGCCACTGGAGGCAACGCACCGGCGGCCCGTGCCCCGGAGACCGGGACACGAGCCGCTGAACTGTGCCGTGGGACGGACTGCGCCGCGGCGCAGGACCTCGGTCAGCTCTCCTGCGGGGCAGAGCCCTGGCCGGACCCGCCACCGGAGCGGCCGCGGCCTCCGCGGGAGCGGCGCCGACGTGTGCGGCCCTCGCCCGAGGAATCCTTGCTCTGCGACTGGTCGTGGGACGGGCTCTGCGTCTCTGCCTGAGGGGCGTCGACCACCTCGCCGTTGACCCGACGGGTGCGGGAACGGGAACGGCTGCGGCGGGGACGCTCGCCCGAGGTCTCCTCGGTGCCGGTGCGGTCGGCGGGACCGGAGCTCGCGGCGCCGTCCTGACGCCCGCCGCCGCGCGGGCTGGGGGAGTCCTCGCGGGAACTGTCACGGCCACCGCCGTCCCGGCCGCCGCCGTCACGATTCTTGCGGTCACGATCGCTGCGGTCACGATCGTTGCGGTCACGACCGCCACGGCCGTCCCGCTCGCCACCGCGGCTCCGGCCGCCGCGCTCACCACGATCTCCGCGCTCGCGGCCGCCGCGCTCGCCACGACCGCCGCGGTCGCGACCGCCGCGGCCGGTCTCCCGGCCACCGCGGGCACTCTCCGGACCGCCCAGGTCCTCGAGCTCCTCGGCCTCCAGGCCTTCCCGGGTGCGCGAGCTCTTGGGGAGCGTGCCCTTCGCCCCGGCAGGGATGTCGAGCTCGGCGAAGAGGTGCTCGGAGGTCGAGTAGGTCTCCTCGGCCTCAGTGGACTCCAGTCCCAGCTGACGGGCGATGAGGGCCCAGCGCGCCAGGTCCTCCCAGTCCACGAACGTGACTGCGGTGCCCTTCTTGCCGGCGCGGCCGGTGCGGCCGGTGCGGTGCAGGTACGTCTTGTCGTCGTCCGGGCAGTTCCAGTTCACGACATGGGTGACATCGGTGACGTCGATGCCGCGGGCGGCGACGTCGGTCGCCACGAGCACGTCGATCTTCCCGTGGCGGAAGGCGCGCAGCGCCTGCTCACGGGCGCCCTGGCCGAGGTCGCCGTGCAGCGGGGCCGCGGCGAAGCCGCGATCGGCGAGATCGCCGGCGACCCGGTCCGCCTGCCGCTTGGTGCGCATGAAGATGATCGTCAGGCCGCGGCCGTGGGCCTGCAGGATGCGGGCCATCACCTCGATCTTGTCGAGCTGGTGCGCGCGGTAGACGACCTGCTTGATGTCCGCCTTGGTGCGTGCCTCATCGCCCGGGTCCTGCGCCCGGATGTGCGTGGGCTGCTTCATGAAGCGGCGGGCCAGCGCCATGATCGGGCCGGGCATGGTGGCGGAGAACAGCATCGTCTGCCGGTCCTCCGGCACCGCCTGCAGCAGCTTCTCGATGTCCTCGAGGAAGCCCAGGTCGAGCATCTCGTCGGCCTCGTCGAGCACGGCGGTGCGCACCTGGGACAGGTCCAGATACTTCTGCCGCATCAGGTCGATGAGTCGGCCCGGGGTGCCGACCACCACCTCGACGCCCTTCTCGAGCGCCTCGATCTGCGGCTCGTAGGCGCGGCCGCCGTAGACGGTGAGGATGCGGATCGGACGCTTCGCCGAGGCGGTCTCCAGGTCGTGGGCGACCTGGACGGCCAGCTCACGGGTGGGGAGCACCACGAGGGCCTGCGGCTTGCCCACCGGGCGGTTCTTCGGGTTCGGCTCGCCCGGCGCGACGGAGTTCTGCAGCAGCGGGATGCCGAAGCCGAGGGTCTTGCCGGTGCCGGTCTTGGCCTGGCCGATGATGTCGCGACCGCGCAGGGCGATCGGCAGGGTCATCGACTGGATCGGGAAGGGGGTGGTGATGCCCTTGGCGGCCAGAGCGTCGACGATGTCCGTGCGGACATCGAAATCAGCGAAGGTCTGGACCGGTTCGGGCTGTGCGGGTGTGCCGGAGCTCTGCTCGACGGCGGGGGAGGCCGACACGGCCTCATCGGTGTGCGGGGTGGATTCAGGCACCGTTCAACTCTCTGGTCATGGATATGCACGGCCATCGTAGACCCCGCGCCCCTCGCGGGACCGCCGAAGGGCGAAGAAGGTGACATCGATCCGGCCGAGGTCGAGCAAGGCGCTGAGAGGTCGGACGGCTCAGCCCGCGCCGCCGTCGCTGCTCGCGGGCGCCGGCTCACGGGTCTCCGGCAGCGGGCTGACCGGGTCGGTGGGGGTGACGCGGTCCTCGTCCGGCAGGCCTTCGCCGGGCTCGACCTCCTGCTCCGGCGGGCCGGTCTCCTCAGGGGTCTCGGCGTCCTCGGGGACCTCGAGCTCCGGGACCTCCTCGGGCATCTGTGTGCGCTCGATCGAGACCGACACCAGGCCGAGTCCTCCCATGACGATGTCGTCATAGGCGACCAGGCGGCGGGTGTCCTCGTCGAAGTAGAGCATCCGCGCCGTGAGGTCCAGCGGGTCCTCGCCCGACAGCATCGGGGAGATCCCGCCCGAGGCGAGCGCCCCGCCCGTCGAGCCGACGATCATCCAGTCCGTGCCGGAGCCGTCGCGGTCGAGCTCGACCTTGGAGGTGTGCATGTGCCCGGACAGCACCAGCGGGGCCCGGCCCAGCAGTCCCTCGGGCTGGGTGGGATCGTGGACCAGGGAGATGTCGACGGGCTCCTCAGGATGCGCCGCGTCGTACGCCTCGATGGTGTCGCCGAGCTGGAAGACGCTGGCATCGACCGCCTCGTCGCCCTCGCGCCAGCCGCCGGCGTCGGAGTCGTCGTCGGCCGCGAAGCGGGGATCACCGATGCCGGCGATCCGCAGCCCCGCCACCTCGACCACCTCGTTGTCCAGCACGGTGGTGTTGGGCTGGGCCTCGACCGTGGCGGCGGCCGCGGCGCCGTCGTGATTGCCGCTGATGTAGACGTAGGGAACCTCGAGGGTGCCGATGCGGTGCAGCAGCTCGTTCTCCAGCGGGGTGCCCCAGGAGACGATGTCGCCGGTGTCGATGACCACGTCGATCGCGAACTGGGTGTGCAGCTGCTCGATGACATCGTAGGCCTGCGGGTTGTCGTGGATGTCCGAGACATGCAGCGCCGCGATCACGTTGTCCTGGTTCAGCCCCACCGGCAGGGAGTCCGCGGCGATGTAGAGCGCGGAGACCTGCCCCACGAACTCGGCGAGCGTGTCGCGGTAGCTGCTGTACTCGATGGCCTTTCCCTGGCCGAGGTCCGCGATATAAGCGGCCTGGGAGAGCAGCCCCTCGAACTTCGGCTGGCTCAGGGACGCCGGGGAGAAGGTCACGGAGGTGGCGGCGACCGAAGCGCCCACCACGGCGACCGCGCTGCCGCCGGCGAGCAGGGCGCGCCGCACGCGGCGGAAGGTCAGGCCGACGGCGAGCCCGGCACCGGCGGCGGCGAACAGGGCGTTCAGGGCGGCGTTCTTCGCCGCGGCGGCCGCGAGGGTCTCCGGGGCCGTCCGCTGCAGCTCGGAGAAGCCGGAGTCCGCGTAGAACAGCGCCTCCGCCTTCTCGACGTCCACGCTCTTGACACGGGCCTCGACGCGCACCGGCGCGGTGTGCGAGTCGAAGGTGACCTGTCCCACCGGTGGGAGCAGCAGGACTGTCTCGGAGGACAGCGAGGGCCGCATATGGACGCTCGCGGTCAGCGGGCCCACTTCGACAGATGTCGCGGGGACCAGCAGCAGACCGACGACCGCTCCCAGCACCGCCACCACCGTCGTGGTGGTGATGTGCAGCAGTCGCTGGTGGCGCAGGCGCACCCTCCGACGGAGCCGCCGACGCCGGGTCGGCGAGTCCTCAGAGGTCTCTGTGGTCACTGCGGTCTCCGCGGTCTCCGGGGTGGTCGTCGATGCCGAGTTCTCCGGTGAGTCGGCGGCGTCCTCCGGCGGGTGACCCTCGTGCGAGGTCACCGGGGTCTCAGCCGAGGAAGCCGACGCGACGAGGCTCTTCGGTGGAGACCTCGACGTAGGCGACCTTCGCGCCGGGGACCAGCACGGTGCGGCCCTTGTCGTCGACGAGTGTGACCGGGGAGCCGTCGGCGATCGCGCCGCTGAGCCGCTCGATCAGGGCATCGGACTTCTCCTCGGACTCGATCACGATCTCGCGAGGGGAGTGCTGGATGCCGATACGGATCTCCATGACCTGACCTTTCCTCCGCCTCGAGGGCGGGGACGCTCGTTGCTGTGCACCGGGAAGTCTACGCGTCCCCGGCGGGGGTGGAGGCGGCGTCCGCCGCCAGCACAACGCCGGGGACCCGGGCGTCCTCCCGCGGCGCGAAACCGGTCAGGCCGTGCACGACGGTGGTGGTCATGGTGTCGAGGATCGCCTCGCGCTCCGCCTCGTCCGCAGCGCCCTGGAGCAGCTGCGCGGTGGTCTGGGTGACGGCGATGACTCCGCGCCCGAGCACCCGGGACTCCTCGGTCCCGACCTGACGTGTCGCGGTCAGCACGCCGGCCAGTTCGATCGCCATCAGGTCCAGGACCGTGACCACCTTCTGCCGTACGGCCTCGGAGATCTGCTCGTGACCGGTGAACAGGCGCAGCGAGTTGTCCAGCGCGACGAACTCGTAGAAGCGGTGCAGGCCCGTGCGCACGCGGGTGATGGTGTCCCCCTCGCCCTCGCCGATCGTGCGGACCTCGTCGATCATCGAGGTGGCGATGATGTCGAGCACTTCGACGTAGAGCCTCTCCTTGGAGTCGAAATGCTGGTAGAGCACGGGTTTGGTGACACCGGCGGCCGCCGCGATGTCGTCCATCGAGGTGGCCTGGAAACCCTTCTCGGTGAACACCCGGGTGGCGAGCTCGAGCAGCTGTGCACGGCGCTGTGCACGCGGCATTCTGGCCGTGGATGGCGTGGACATGGT
>JAKDUN010000455.1 GCA_030457675.1 Brachybacterium sp.
ATCAGCGCCTGGGCGGATCAGTACCTGTAGAGGATCAGTACCTGTAGGGGCTCTGTCCCTGTAGCTGCTCTGCGCCTGCAGCTGCTCTGCGCACGTGCGCGGCGCGGAGGCGCGGAGGTGCGGGGGCGCGGACGCGAAGGCCAGGGGTCCGTGCCGACGGCCCGGTCGCCGCGCCCGCCACCCTCTCCTGAGCGGCTCGCGGGCGTGTTTCGGAGTCGTCCACGATCGGTTGTCCGGGGTTATCCACATTTCTGCCGGGCGCTGTCGGTTGTCGGGGGGTCTCGATAAAATCGTGGTGTCGGTCGGGCAGTGGAGCCCGCCGCTCACGGCCTGGATGGCTGTGGCCGAAGGCGAGGCAGTCGGGGGTGAGGCAGCGATGAGTGCGGTCGAGGAGCAGCCGTCGCCGTTCGACGAGGACGGCCGTGGGGAGACTGCTGCGGCGGCGTTCCTGGCGTCCCTGCCGCCGCGATTGCGGAATATCAGTGCCCGTCAGGGGCTCACCCGGGATGCTCTTCCTCGTCGTGGTGAGAGTATGGATGATCCCCAGCTCAGTGCTGCGACGCAGCGGGTGTGGGATGCGGAGAAGCACGAAGCGCGTTGCCTGGCGGAGAAGCATCGTGCCCTGGCCGACCTCTATGACCATGACGGTGAGTACGAGGAGGCCCCCGAGGTCGACTCCGTCAGCGCTACCCGTGCCGGTCTCGCGTTGAGGGTCACCAGCAGTGCCGCCAGTTGGCATCTGCGTGATGGCTATCAGGCGGTGCATCTGTTCCCGCGATGTCTTGCGTTGCTGGAATCGGGGAATCTGCCGTCGGCCTGGTTCCAGAAGATGCTGAAATCCTCCCGTTCGCTGACGGATGCTTCGCGGAAGAATGTGGATGTCGCGGTGGCGTCCTGGTCTGCGGATATCAGCCCGGAACGTTTCTTCACCCTGTTGAAGAAGCTCATCACTCTGCTCGAGCAGCGCGAGGACAATCCCGATCCGCTGGCCTGTCTTCGCCGCAGCGTGGATCTGTTGCCGAGCATCGAGCCGGGGATGGGCACGATCCAGGTCAGTGGCCCGATCCCCGAGATCCTCGCGCAGTGGAAGCAGTTGGATGAGTCCGCCCGCGCGGTCCAGACCGCCCAGCGCACCGCCCTGCGGGAGGGCACCCCGATCCCGCATGATCCGGACGGGCGGGTGCTGGAGACGGGGAGAGCTCTGCCCCTGCCCGAGCTGCGGTTCGCACTGATGGACTCCGCGGCATACGAGCTCGACGGGGTTGCGGTGCCTGCGGGGCGGTTCCGGCTCAACGTCACGGTCCCTGCACTGACCATGTTGGGTGCCTCGGAGGAGCCGGGCATGCTCGAGGGCACGACCCCGTTGCCGCCCTCGATGGCGCGGTCCCTCGCCGGTGGTGAGAACACCTGGTACCGGGTCCTTGCCGAGCCCACCACGGGTGCGTTCTTGCCGTTGCCTGCGGAGAAGTTCGTGCCCACCACGGCGATGCTGGAGCACCTCCGCCTGCGCAACTCCACGTGCGCGGTGCCGGGCTGCACGAGGCTCACCTCGTGGGCCTCGGAGTGCGACCACATCGAGGAGTGCCAGCGCGGGAATCCCGAGGCGGGCGGTCTGACCGAGGTCGAGAACCTCCACCTGCTGTGCTGGCAGCATCACCTCGATAAGACCAACGGTCTCCTGGACCCCACCCGTCTTCCCACCGAGCCGACGCAGCCGGGCCGTACTCGCTGGTCCGTCGGCCCCGGGAGCGGGCGGGGCAGTGACCTCGACGTCGTCACCGTGGTCGATGACCTCGATACCGCGAGCATCCAGATCGCTGAGGACCTCGAACAGGCCTGGACCTGCTACCTGCGCGGCACCCACGCCGCCGACCCGGCCACCGACCCCGCGCCGGCAGATCCCGACTCCACAGGTCCCGAATCCCCAGGGCCCGGCAGCGCCGGGCGGGTGATCCCCCTGAAACGGCCCGGCGGTGATCGGGACGGACCACCGCCGCAGCAGCCCCCGCCCTTCTACTGGGAACCACCCCTGCCACGAGACCGACCTCGTCGACCCCGACCCCCGGGCGGAACCGAGATCCCGCCAGG
>JAKDUN010000456.1 GCA_030457675.1 Brachybacterium sp.
GCGGGGGGCCGGTGGAGCACTGTCGGCGTCACCGGCGTCACCGGCGTCGCTGGTGCCCGGGATGGCCGGGGCGGCGTCATGGGGTGCCGCGGGGGACTGCGCGCCTGCGGTGGGGGACTCCGAGAGCTGCTCGAGCGGGAAGGCGGCGCGTCGGCCGCGTGCGCGGGGTTCGTGCGCGTCGGCGCGCGGCTCGTCCTCTCCCGGCGCCGGGGCGGAGCTGCCACCGGGCCAGGTGCGCTTCTCCCCGAGCGCTCCGAAGGCGGCCTCCCGATTGCGGCGCGCTTCGTCAGGCGGCAGCGGCGGCGAGGCACGCTGTCGGTCCGGCTGCTGGTGTCTGCCGGACCGACGGCGCCTGCGGCGAGAGTCCGAGGAGTGGTCCGTCATGGGCCCCATCCTAGATTCACGAGCTGTCATCGTCATGCAGCGACCTGTGTGGGGGTCGTGGAGGTGGCGCGGAGTCGGGTCCGTATCCTGGAGACATGCGTCTGATCCACACCCCGTCGACCGACCTCACCTACGACGACTGCTTCTTCCTTCCGGGCCGCTCGGCGGTCACCTCCCGCTTCGATGTCGACCTCGGCAGCGACGACGGCTCCGGGACCACGATCCCGCTGATCGCGGCCAACATGACGGCCGTGACCGGTCGCCGCATGGCGGAGGTGATGGCCCGCCGTGGCGGGCTCGCCGTGCTGCCCCAGGACCTCGCCTCCGAACGGATCGACTCGATCGTCCGCTCGGTGAAGTCCCGTGACCTGCTGGTCGACCATCCGCTGACCCTCACCGTCTCCGGCACGCTCGGCCAGGCCGCGGACCTGCTGCCCAAGCGGCCGCACGGCATCGTCGTGGTGATCGACGAACAGCACCGTCCGCTCGGGACCATCTCCGCCGAGGAGATCGCCGGGCGCGACTCCTTCTCCGAGGTGGGGGAGGTGCTCAGCGAGGACGTGCCGGTGCTGCGCCCCGCGGACCTCACGGTCGCCCCCGCGCAGCTGCACGCGCGCATCGCCGCCACCCATCACGACGCCGCCGTCGTCGTGGACGAGGAGGGCGTGCTGCGCGGCGTCCTCACCGCCACCGGTGTGCTGCGCTCGAGCATCTACCAGCCCGCCACGGACGCCGAGGGACGACTGCGCATCGCGGTCGCCGTCGGTGTCAACGCGGACGTCGCGACCCGGGTCCGCGAGCTGGTCGAGGTCGGGGCCGATGTGATCGTGCTCGACACCGCCCACGGCCACCAGGACAAGATGCTCGAGGCGCTGCGCATCGCACGCGAGGCGCTCGGCCCGCGCGAGGGCACGGCGGTGCGGCTCGCGGCGGGCAACATCGTCACCGCCGAGGGAACTCGTGAGCTCATCGAGGCCGGCGCCGACATCGTCAAAGTCGGGGTCGGACCGGGCGCCATGTGCACCACCCGGATGATGACCGGCGTGGGGCGCCCCCAGTTCTCCGCCGTGATGGAGTGCGCCGCAGAGGCTCGCCGGCTCGGCGGGAGCGTCTGGGCCGACGGCGGAGTGCGCCACCCCCGTGATGTCGCGCTCGCGCTCGCCGCCGGCGCCTCCAACGTCATGATCGGCTCCTGGCTCGCCGGCACCTACGAGTCGCCCGGCCAGATGCGCACCGACGAGAGCGGTCGTCGCTACAAGGAGTCCTTCGGCATGGCCTCCAAGCGTGCTGTCTCCCACCGCACCGCGCACGAGGACGCCTTCGCCCGTGCCCGCAAGGGCCTGTTCGAGGAGGGCATCTCCACCTCGCGCATGTACCTCGCCGAGGGCAAGGGCGGGGTGGAGGACCTGCTCGACGAGATCACCGCCGGTGTCCGCTCCTCCTTCACCTATGCGGGAGCGTCCGACACCGCCGAGTTCCGCGAGCGCGCGGTTATCGGCCTGCAGGGCGCGGCCGGGTTCCACGAGGGTCGTCCCGTCTCCAGCTCCTGGAGCTGAACTGAGCCGAGCGGCACGCGCCCCGCAGCCCGCCGCGCCCTCGACGCGCAAGCCGGGGCGTGGTGGCCGGTAGGATCGAGTCATGACGACTCTCGTGATCGGTGGCGCCGGATACATCGGATCGCACGTGGTGCGACTCCTCC
>JAKDUN010000457.1 GCA_030457675.1 Brachybacterium sp.
GCCGGTCTGGTGCGCCCACACCGACACAGCGATGTAGTACTTGAACGCCTGCTCCGCACCCTCTGCGGTGTGCTCGTCCTTCCCTGCATAGTCCGCGGGGTCCGGTGGCGGGATGTCGGGTGCCTCGGCGGTCGGCTCCGCGGTCTTCTCGCCGTCGCCGTCACTCGGTTCGGCATCGCCGCCGCCGTCGCTCGGTGCGCCGATGTCGATGCTCGGCGGGGGAGTGGTGACCGGGCCGTCGGTCGGCTCGCTGCACGCGGAGAGGCCCAGCAGGAGTGTGCTGGTCGCGGCGGCGCTGAGGAGGCGGCGGTGCATGGGGGCTCTTCCGGGTGTGCGTCAGGTCACCGTTACGGTATCCAGGAACCACCCTCCCGCGCACGGGTTGGGCGAGATTGTGGACAACGTCAGCGGCCGAACGCCTCCGCCGTCTCCGTCGGATCCAGCACTGCGCCGGGGTGGGGGCCTGCCTTCTCCCAGGCGTCGCGCCATTCTCCGACCTCAGGGGAGGTGAGCGCCCCGCCGACCACGAGCACCATGTTCCCGTCGGCCGGAGAGCTCAGCAGCGACGCGAGAGTCAGGGTCCATACGCCGGAGAGGCCGGCCTCGGCCGCCGCGTCCTCGAGCTCGCGCACCTGCGCGGCGAGGAAACGCTGCCCGGCGTCGTCGCCGACGTTGACCAGCAGCAGTCCGTCGGTCTCGAGATGGTCGAGCGCCTCGAGGTAGAAGTCCCTCGTGGCCAGGTGCGCAGGGGACTCCTCGCCGGAGAACACGTCCAGCACGATCGCGTCGAACCGTCGGCCCTCCATCGCAGCGAGCTCCTCGCGGGCATCGCCGATCACGACCTCCAGCTCGGTGCCCTCGGGCATCGGCAGCGCGGAGGTGACCAGCGTGGGCAGCTCCCGCTCGATCTCGACGACCACCTGCGAGGATCCGGGCCGGGTCGCCTGCAGGTACCGGGCCAGGGTGAGCGCCCCGCCGCCCAGGTGCGCGATCCGGAGCGGGCGGCGCCGCGGCCACGCCTCATCGAGCACGTTGGCCATCCGTCGCAGGTACTCGTGGACGAGGTGCGTGGGGTCCTCGAGATCGACATGCGACTGCTCGACGCCGCCGATCTGCAGAACCCATCCTCCAGAGACCTCGTCCTTCACGATCCACGCCGGTTGATCGGAGAAGCTCAGCTGGACGCTTCGGGGAGTGCCGGAACTGAACGGTGTGGAGGTCATGGAGTCATTGTCGCCGACGCCTCACGCGACGTTCACGCGACGGCGTGGCTGCGGGATACTCCCAGGATGGACACTCTTCGGCTCGATGACCGCAGCTTTTTCGTGGACCGCGCCCGCGCGGGCGACGTCCCTGCGCTGGTCGCACTGCTGGGCGACGACGTCCTCGGGCGGGAACGGGAGGGCACCGACCTGGAGAGCTACGCCCGGGCCTTCGAGCAGATCGACGCCGACCCCCATCACTTCCTCGCCGCCGTACGGGACGAGAGCGGGCAGATCGTCGCCACGCTGCAGCTGACCCTGCTGCCGGGGCTGTCCCGCGGCGGTGCCACCCGGCTCCAGATCGAGGCGGTGCGGATCGCGGCCTCCACACGCGGCAGCGGCCTCGGCACGGCGCTGTTCGCCTGGGCCCACGACTGGGGCCGGTCGCAGGGGGCGGCGCTCGCGCAGCTCACCACGGACGCTTCGCGCACCGACGCGCACCGTTTCTACGAACGGCTCGGCTATACGCCGAGCCATGTGGGGTTCAAGCTGCCCCTGTGATCCGTCCCGCGCAGCTCAGCGTCGCGGGCCGGAGTGCACGTGGATGTGCAGGTGCTTCGAGTCCTGATAGTCACCGAGGTTCGTGAGCACCGCCGCAGCGCCGTGCTCGCGCTCCATCTCCCGGGCCACCTCCGTCACCACCTGCAGCAGCGCCCGCAGATCTGGCTCGTCCCTCGGACCGGCGGCAGTGAGCGAGGCGATGTGCCGCTTCGGCACCACGACCACGTGCACCTGCCAGAAGGGACGGGTGTGGAGATAGGCCAGAACCAGCTCGTCCTCGTGGACCACCTCGAGCGCTCCCGGGTCCGGGATCGCGACGT
>JAKDUN010000458.1 GCA_030457675.1 Brachybacterium sp.
CCTCCCAGAAGGCGATCGGATCGGCCGACGCCGTCTCGTGGGTGCGCGCGTCGACGTTCCAGGTGCCGGCGAGCGCCGGGTTCGGGGCGAAGGTGCGCGTCTCCACCAGCCGGGTCTCGGGCTGGGTGGTCTCGGGCTTACTGGTCTCGGGCTGGGTGTCTGGGGCGGTCCCTGTGAGGCTCATGTCCACCTCCGCAGCAGCTTCTTCTCGGCGAGGCCCAGCAGGGCATTGGTGAGGCTGCCCAGCAGGGCGAGCAGCACGATCGCGAGCAGGATCCGGTCCACGCGGCCGGTCTGCTGGGAGTCGTTGAGGATGAACCCGAGGCCCATCGAGGAGGCGATCAGCTCGGCGGCGACCAGGAACAGCCAGGCCTGGGCCAGGGCCAGGCGCAGCCCGGAGACCACCGAGGGGACCACCGCGGGCAGCTGGACGGTACGGAACAGCGACCAGCCGTGCAGGCCGAAGCAGCGGCCCGCCTCGACCAGGTGGGGGTCGATGTGCCGCAGCGCGGCGGCGACGGTGGTGAACACGGGGAAGAACGCGCCGATGGCGATCAGGGTGATCTTGGATTCCTCACCGATCTGCAGCCACAGGATCAGCAGCGGCACCCAGGCCAGCGACGGCACGGCCCGCAGCGCGGCCAGAGTGGGGTTCAGCAGTGCATCGCCCGCACGGGAGAGGCCCACGATCGCGGCGACCGCGAGGCCCACGACGGAGCCGGCCGCGAAACCCAGCAGCACGCGCTGGATGGAGATCGCGATGTGCAGCCCCAGCTCGCCGCGCTCGACCAGCTCGATGCCGGCCTGGACCACGCTCATCGGTCCGGGCAGGCGGTAGGCGGGCACCAGGCCCGCGGCGGTGGTGATCTGCCAGGCGGCGAGGATCAGCAGCGGGAGCAGGGCGCCCGCGGCGAGGCGCATGCCGGTGCGATCCCAGAGCGCGGGGCGGGTGCTCGCGGCGGCCGACGGGGTGCCCGTGGGGCGCTCGGGCGCGGTGGATTCGGGAGCAGTGACCTGCGCGCTCACTGCGTCGACACCGCGTCCAGGGCGAAGGCGTCGTGGATGATCTCGCCGCGGGCCTTCTCGACCGCGTCGGCGCCGCCTTTGACGTCCCCGGAGCCGGCGAGCATCGGGGAGATCGCCTCGAGCACGGCGAGCTGGTCCTCGCCGGGCACGCCGGAGACGTCGAGGTTCGAGCGCTCGGTGATCACCGTGGTGGCGACGGCGAGGTCGATGCCGGCCGCGTCGGCGAGCAGCTGCGCGGTCGCCTCGAGGTTCGCGAGCGCCCAGGTGCGGGCTTCCTCGTAGGCGTCGACGACCACCTGGACGACGTCGGCGTGATCGTCGATGAAGTCCTCGGTGGCGTTGAGGAAGCCGTAGGTGTTGAAGTCGACGTTGCGGTAGACCAGCTGGGCACCGGATTCCACCTCGGCGGCGGCCATGATCGGGTCCAGGCCGGACCAGGCCTCGACGCTGCCGCCCTCGAGGGCGGAGCGGCCGTCGGCGTGCTGGAGCGGCTGCAGCTCCACGTCGTCGACGCTGAGATCGGCCTCGGCGAGGGCCTGGACCAGGAAGAAGTACGGGTCGGTGCCGGGGGTCGCGGCGACGGCGCGGCCGGCGAGGTCGGCGGGGCCGGCGATGTCGCTGTCCGCGGTGACCACCAGCGCGGACCATTCGGGCTGGGAGTAGATGTCGATGACCTTGATCGGGGAGCCGTTGGCGCGGGCCAGCAGCGCGGCGGAGCCGGCGGTGGACGCGATGTCCGCGGATCCCGAACGCAGGAACTCATTGGCCTTGTTCGAGCCGGCCGACTGCACCCACTGGACCGTCACCGAGTCGCCGAGCGCCGTCTCGATCAGCTTCTGATCGCGGATCACCAGGCTCAGCGGGTTGTAGGTGGCCCAGTCGATGGTGAGGGAGCCGGTGCTCCACGTCCCGTCTCCGCTGTCCTGCTCCGCGCCCTCACCGGGCACGCAGGCGGCCAGGCCCATCCCGGCCACGGCGGTCAGTCCGAGGGTGGTGGCGGTGCGGCGGCTGAGGCGGTGGGTCATGAGGGAACTCCGTGGTGTGGCAGGGG
>JAKDUN010000459.1 GCA_030457675.1 Brachybacterium sp.
CGGTCAGGCGATAGACCGCCCCGTCGGCCGAGCGCGTCAGCACTCCCGCATCCACCGCGTCCCGGCGCACCAGCGCGACGTCCGCGGCGAACATCGCGATCGCAGCGTTCAGCTCGCCCTCGGTGAGGGAGCGCTCCGCCCCCACACGCTCGAACACGAGCCGTGCGATCCGTGCACTGACCTCTCGGGACTCCTCGGTCTTCACCGGGATGCCGTCGAGCCTGCCCACCTCGAGGACCGCCGCGTCGGAGCGCATCAGGGCGAGCGCCTCGGTGATCCCGCGCAGCGCGGTGAGCTCCACAGTGCTGTCCTCGTCCAGCCAGTCGAGCCGCGAGAGCGGTCCGCGCACATCCGCGGCCTCCGGCGCGCCCTCCCCGGCCAGGACGCGGCCGATCCCGACGCGCAGCTTCGGTGTGGCCAGCATCGCGAACAGCATCCGGGCGCGGCCCAGCGGGGTGGCGAGGTCTCGGGCGGTGGGCATGAGGGGCCTGCTTTCTTCGTCGGGAGCAGCGGCCAGGATGCCACGGCCGCTCGGCGGGACCGGTGTCGGAGGCGTCCCGGGAGCGAGGTACTGACGGGCACTCCCTCCACGCACCCCGCGGTGCCAACATGGGAACGTCGGGCGGCATGGCCCGGAGAGTCGAGCAGGAGGAGAAGTCGATGGAGTACGTGAAGCTGGGCCGGTCCGGCCTGGACGTCTCGCGCCTGTGCCTGGGCACGATGGGGTTCGGCGATCCGGAGCGGTCAGCAGGAGCCACCCGCATGCCGGGAGCGGCGCTCTCTGCCGGGGTGTGACGTCGGCGGCTTCCTCGGAGAAGCATCCTGTCCAGGGAGTATTCTGCGCAGTACCGATGTCGTCATCGTCAGCAGCCGGACGCTTCCCATGACGCGCCGATGACGATCTGCCAGCCGATGCCATGGGCCCCGACCGAGAGCGAGAACCGAGACGTGTTGTGCACACCGCGTGGCGGGGGCGAGCGATGAGCACGCTGACCTTCGCCCTGATCATCCTCGCCGCGGCACTCGGGGTCGCCTCGGTCGCCGGCATCTACATCACCAACGTGACGGCGAAGCCCGGCGGGATCCCGCGCTGGGTGGTGTTCCTGTTCCTGGCCACTCTCGTGGTGGGGCTCGCAGCGGTGCTCAGCCTGGCCTGACCGGCGGCCTCGACGCGCACGCCATCGCGCTCAGCGCTCCCGTCGCTCCGCGAGCGCGCCACGGATCTGCTGCACGCCCTCGGCGAGTGGCACCGCACCGGCATCGAGCCACTGCGCGGTGACCGAGGCGAAGATGCGGTGCGCGTCCGTCTAGTCCGGGAGCGTCGGCCGCGCCATGTCGGCGATCTGATCGAGCTCCACCAGCGCGAGACGGGTGCCGTCGGCCCGGAGGGACTCGGCGAGCGCGCGGGAGGCGGTGCTCTTGCCCGCGGCGATCGGACCGGCGATGAGCACCAGAGGTGTGCGGTCCGCAGCTGCGCTCATCGTCGGTGACCTTCCGTCGGCAGGAGCCGCCTCGAGTCAGCGGAGGCGATCGGGCGGCCGGAGAGCGTCCAGTGTGCCGGGCGGCGCGGGACCCCAGGAGAGAGGCGTGCCCGCGACGGGAGGATGATGGGAATCGATCCCGACGAAGAGATCGGGGCCGGGACGCGGGACTGCCCGTCACCTTCTCGCCCCGGTCGGCGTCGACAGGGCAGGAGCCGTGGGCCGTCCGGGCCCTCGGCGCACAGGGAAGGACGATCCCATGACCGCGAACCCGCCCCATGGCCCGGAGGTCGCAGCCCGGCGCGGCGAGGGGCGCGCCCAGCAGCTCCAGCAGGAGAGGCCGCGGCTGGTCGCGCTCGCGACGCGAGTGCTCGGCGATGCCGCCGAGGCCCAGGACATCGTCCAGCAGGCCTGGCTGCGGCTGGATGCCACCGACCAGCACATCGAGAGCCTCCCTGCCTGGTTGACCACCGTCACCACCCGGCTGTGCCTGGACCGGCTGAGCCCGAACGAGCGCGTCGCCTTCGTGATGCATGACAGCTTCGGTTTCGAGTTCACCACCATCGCCGCCGCCCTGGACACCACCGAGC
>JAKDUN010000460.1 GCA_030457675.1 Brachybacterium sp.
GGAAGCGGGCAGGGAGCCCGGAGCGGCGGCCGACGGGTCGCCGTAGGACGGGCTGCCGTAGGTCGAGTCGCCGTAGGACGGAGCGGCGTCGGGCGCGGGGGAGGTGGGCCCCGGCAGTCCGTAGCTGGGACGCCTGCGCGGGGCGGGCGTCGTGGACTCACCGTCAGACATCAGGGCTCCTTCGAGGTTCGGATTCCCTCAGCGTAGTGGCCGTTCCTCCGAGGACCCCGTGCCCGCCGTCGGGGCCGTCGGGAGCCTGCGCGCTCAGGAGGCGGTGAACTCCAGCGCGAGCCCGATCAGGGCGGCGCCGACGATGGCCGTGGCCAGTGGCGTGGCCAGCCAGGTCAACGCGATGTGCAGCGCGACCCGCCAGCGCACGTTGCGCAGACCCTTGGCGGCGCCTGCCCCGACCACGCTGGAGGCCAGGGCATGGGAGGTGGAGATGGGGGAGCTGACTCCGAACAGGCTCAGGGACATGGTCGTCGCCGCGGAGATCTCCGCCGCGAGCCCCTGGGCGACCGTCAGATCGGTGAGATGCCGCCCCAGGGTGCGGATGATCCGGTGCCCTCCCATCAAGGTGCCGGCTCCTACCGCGATCGCGACGGCGATCATGATCGACAGCATTCCCGTCGGCGTGGAGCCGGTGGCCGTGGCGGCGACGACGACCACCGCCAGCGGCAGCCGGGAGTCGTTGATCCCGTGGCCGGTGGCGACCGCGCCGGCGGAGAGGGTCTGGGCGAACCGGAGATGGCCGCGCTGCAGCCGCTCGTGCCGCCCCAGCCGGAGCAGACCGTGCATCAGGGCGAAGGCGAGGCCCGCCGAGAGGAGCGGCCCCATCGTGGAGACGACGAGGACGGCGCCGAGCAGCCCCCACGCCCCGGTCGCGCTGATCGCGAGCGTGACACCGAGCGTGGCCCCGAAGAAGGCGTGCCAGGTGGAGGCCGGCATCCCCAGCCACCAGGTCAGCAGATCCCAGCTGATGGTGGTGAGCATGATCGCCAGCAGTGCCAGGCCGAGTCGGTCGGGGTCTCCGGCGGTCGCCTCGATGAGAGGGGCCATCCCCAGCAGGCGCACCGCCCACTCGGCAGTGACCACGAGCAGGGCCATCCCCAGCAGTGCCCCCAGCACGTTCAGCAGTGCGGCCATCGCCAGCGCGGTCGACTCCCGCAGGGTCCGGGTGGTGATGGTGGTGGAGACCGCATTGGAGGCGTCGTGGAAGCCGTTCATGTACGCCATCGCCAGCGCCGTGAGGACGACCAGCATCAGCACAGCGGAGGTCACTCAGGAATCCTTGACCCGCAGCAGATCAGCGATCCGTGCGCTGCGCTCCTGCAGGGTGATGGTCTCTCGGATCGACTCCGCGACATCGTGCAGGGGCAGCAGCTCCTGCGCTGAGCCGCCGCGCGCGTAGAGCTCGCCGAGAGCGCGCCGCACCAGCCGGTCCCCCTGTCGCTTGAGCTTGCGGACCTGCTCGTAATGATCACCGAGGTCCCGCACCCGCGAGAGCTTCCAGGTGACCGCGACCGTGAGCTCCGCCGCACGCTCGATGGTCTTGGCGGCCTCCAACAGGGGAGTGGGCAGGGCGCCCACCTCGGAGATGACCAGCAGCTCGGTCGTGTGCTCCATGGAGTCCAGGGTGTCGGCGACGGTCAGGGCGAAGTCGTAGAGCAGCTCCGCCTCGTAGGGCGTGATCAGGGAATGGGCGAGCCGCTGGGCGATGCGACGGCACAGCTCCTCGGCAACCGTCGACTGCTCGTGCAGCCGGGGTGCGATGCGAGTGCGCTCGCGGTATCCGTGGCCGAGCATCTTCGAGTGGGTGTCGGCCGACTGGACCAGCAGCTCGGCGAGTTCCGCGTACAGGTCGTACAGGGGCCGCTCGCTGCGCTGGGGGAGTATCCGGTCGAGGAACTGCGCCATCACAGGTCGCCTCCTCGCGCCGCCGGGCGCCTCACGCCGCTGGTGCCCAGGGGCGGGTGCGGACTGGTAGCTGGGGCGCCGGACCGGGATGCGCCTGTCGGCGCGAAGGCCGCTCGAAGCGGCAAATGTTGGAGCCCGGGGCAACCGCGGCCCG
>JAKDUN010000461.1 GCA_030457675.1 Brachybacterium sp.
AGGTCCCCGACCCCGCGCAGGACCCCCACAGCCACCGGCTGCGGGCCATGAGCGGCTTCGATCAGCGCGAGACCACCGCGGAGGAGGTGCGACGGGCGAGGCGCTCCTACTACGCCGCGGTCAGCTACATCGACGACCAGATCGGCACGATCCGAGAGCGTCTGGAGACCCTCGGTCTGGCCGAGGACACCGTCATCATCGTCACCAGCGACCACGGCGACATGCTCGGCGAGAAGGGACTGTGGTTCAAGATGTCGCCCTACGAGCAGTCCTCCCGGGTCCCGATGATCATCCGCGGTCCCGAGCACCTGGTCCCGCAGGGCCGCTTCGCGAACCCGGTCTCGCTGCTGGACCTGATGCCCACCCTGCTCGAACTCGCCGAGGCGGAGCAGGACAGCGGCGTCGAGAACGGGAAGACCGAGGTCCACCACTCCGAGGCGTCCTCGCGGCGCGGCCTCTCGCTGCTGGAGTCCGCCCGCCGGGAGCGCAGCGGCATCACCGGCCCGGAGGACCGCGATGTGCTCATCGAATACCTCGCGGAGGCCACACTGCGCCCGCAGCTGACGCTGGTGCGGGGTCGATACAAGCTCGTGATCTGCCCCGGGGATCCGGATCAGCTGTTCGACCTGGTCACCGATCCCAACGAGCTGGGCAGCGTCGCGGGAGCCCCGGAACACGCTGAGACGGTGCGCAGCATGCGGGCCGCGCTCGAGGCCCAGTACGACCTGGACGGCCTGGAAGCGGAGGTCCTCACCAGCCAGGCGCGTCGCCGCCTGGTGGCCGCAGCGCTCCAGCGCGGCACTGTCCGCCACTGGGACTTCGAGCCCGACCCCGAGCAGCGTTACGTGCGCGGGGACTTCTGGGGTGCCCTGGCGTTCGGACAGATCCGGAGTGCCGACTCCCGCTGATCCCGCTCCGCAGGGTGCGAGTGCAGGGCGTGAGCGCGTGATGGCGCATCTCTCGTTCAGCGCACTGTGCACGGCCCCGGGGAATTCCCCCCGGGGCCGGCGGCGTTGTGGCCGGTATGCGAGCAATGATCTATACCGAGTACGGCGATCCGAGCACCCTTCGACTGCAGGACGTCGCGATGCCGACCCTCAGCCCCGGGGCCGTCCTGATCCGTGTCGAGCGCGCCTCCGTGAACCCGGTGGACTGGAAGGTGATGGCCGGTGGCCTGGACGGGCTCATCGAGACCGTCTTCCCCGTGATCCCCGGATGGGACGTGGCCGGTGTGGTCGAGGCCGTCGGCCCCGACACCCCGGAGTTCTCCCCGGGGGATCGCGTCGCCTCCTACGGACGCACCGACGTCATCCATGGCGGCACCGTCGCCGAGTTCGTGGCCCTGCCCGCCACCTCCGTGGCCGCGATCCCCGAGAGCGTCGGCGTCGATGCCGCCGCGGGGCTCCCGTTGACGGGCCTGACCGCGCTGCGCAGCCTCGAAACCCTCGAGCTGACAGCTGAGGACACCCTGCTCATCCATGCCGCGTCCGGCGGAGTCGGGTACCTCGCCGCGCAGCTGGCCCGGGAGATCGGCGCGACCGTGATCGGCACCGCCGCCCCGCACAATCACGACAAGCTCACGGCCCTCGGCGTCACGCCGGTCGCCTATGGCGAGGGCCTGGTCGAGCGGGTGCGGGAGATCGCGCCCGACGGGGTCAGCGCCGTCGCCGACTTCGTGGGCGGGGTCCGTGAGGACACGCTCGCGCTGCTCGCCGAGGGCGGCCGGCACGTCTCGATCGCCGATCCCTCGGTCGAGGAGGTCGGCGGGCGCTGGGTGTGGGTGCGACCGGACGGTGCGCGACTGCACACTCTGCTGGAGAAGGTTGCCGGCGGGGCCCTGGACGTCGAGATCGACCGCACCTTCGCGCTCGCCGACGCCGCTGAGGCCTTCGAGGCCAGCATGAACGGTGCTGCGAACGGGAAACTGCTGATCGACGCGACCCGCTGAACGGTCCTCGATGACGGACGGCCCTGCACCTCGGTGGCCGGGCCCCCCGCATAAGCGGCCCGGGGCCGGGCGAGGCGGGGCACGCCCCCCGCGGGCCCCCGCACAACACCGCCCCCCCC
>JAKDUN010000462.1 GCA_030457675.1 Brachybacterium sp.
GTGCTCCATTGAGCCTGCCGCACCCTCCTGCCCGATCCCGACCCGGTGGTTCACCACCCCGGCCAGCGGTACGGTCACGCCATGAACGCCGCCGACGCCGCCAGCCCTGCCGCACCAGTCCAGTCCGTCGCACCCGCCAGCCGTGCCGTCCCCGAGCAGCTCCTGCTGCTGCCCCTGCGCCAGCGGATCATCGAGCAGCGACTCGGTGTCCGGGCCGTGCACCTGCACCGGGCAGGCCATCCTGAGCTCAGCCACCGCTTCGCCCAGGACACTTCCGAGAACATCTACTCCGTCTCCAAGACGGTGACCGCGCTCGCCGTGGGCATCGCCGCCGACGAAGGGCTGCTGCAGCCGGATGATCTGCTCAGCGACCATCTGCCGGCGCCGACCGGAGGCTATGGCGCCGGCATCGAGGCGGTGCGGCTGCGTCATCTGCTCTCCATGACCTCCGGCTCCCCGGTGCTCGGCTTCCTCGACGAGCAGCGCGATCACCCGGACCTCACCTCCCTGCTGCTGGGCACCGACCTGGACGCCGAGCCGGGGCAGCGCTGGGAGTACTCCAACGGCTCGATCTTCCTGCTCTCCCGCGTGATCGGTGAGCGCACCGGGCAGAGCCTTCGCGACTGGCTGATGCCGCGCCTGTTCGAGCCGCTGGGGATCCTCAACCCGCAGTGGCACACCACCCGCGACGGTCACAGCTGGGGCGCGACGGGTCTGCATCTGACGAGCGGTCAGCTGGCTCGGATCGCTCGCCTGCTGCTGCAGCGCGGCGAGCACGAGGGCACCCAGCTGGTGCCCGCTGCCTGGGTCGATGCGCTGCACGCCGAGACCTCCTGGGTGGCCACGGGCGATCCCGAACCCGAGACCGCGCAGTACGGGCTGGGAGTGTGGCGCTGCACCGCTGATGGTGCCTGGCGGGCCGACGGCGCCCTGGGGCAGCTGATCATCGTGCTGCCCGCGCAGGACGCGGTCGTCACGATCACGTCGCGGCTCGAGGGCCGCGGCGCGGCGGAGATCCTCCGCGCCGTCTGGGAGGAACTGCTGCCGCTGCTGCGGTGACGGATGTGCAGGAGCCCACCAGCGCGTCCCCAGCTCTCACCCGGTGCGGGCGGTAGCGTTGATCCATGGACCCTTCCGTTCTCCTGAACATCGCCCTCGTGCTCGTCTTCGTGCTCATCGGCGGCGTATTCGCGGGCACCGAGATGGCGATCGTGAATCTTCGCGAATCGCAGATCAAGCAGCTCGAGGAGAGCGGCCCGCACGGTGAGCGCACCGCGACGCTGGTGCGGGATCCCAACCAGTTCCTCTCCGCCGTGCAGATCGGCGTGACCGTCGCCGGGTTCTTCTCCTCGGCCTACGGCGCTTCCACCATCGCCCCTTCCCTGGTGCCGGTGCTGGTGGATCTCGGGCTGCCGGAGGCGACCGCGGGGACGGTGGCGCTGATCGGGATGACCCTGGTCATCGCGTACCTCTCCCTGGTGCTCGGCGAGCTCGCCCCCAAGCGCCTGGCCATGCAGAATGCGATGGGGATGACCAAGGTCGTCGGCCCGCCGCTGAGCGTCTTCGGGAAGCTGATGCGCCCGGTGATCTGGCTGCTGTCCACCTCCACCAACATCGTGGTGCGGCTGCTGGGAGGGGACCCTCACGCGAACCGCGAATCGGTGTCCGCCGAGGAGATCAAGTCGATGGTCCGCGACTCCGAGGCGCTGGACCAGGCCGAATCACGGGTGCTCGCGGATGTCTTCGACGCCTCCGAGCGCACGGTTGTCGAGGTGATGCAGCCCCGCCACCAGGTGCACTTCCTGGACGGTGCCCAGTCCGTCACCGAGGTGCGGAAGGAGATCCGCAACTCCGGCTTCTCCCGCTACCCGGTCATCGGTGAGGACGTCGACGACGTGCTCGGCTTCGTCCATGTGCGGGACATGCTGCTCGTCGAGGACCCGACCACCACCCGCATGTCCGAGCTGGTGCGCCCCATCGAGCACATCCCCGGCACCGTCCAGGTGCTGATGGCGCTGAACCGGATGCGCGCCCACGCCGATCAGATCGCCGTGGTGGTCGACGAG
>JAKDUN010000463.1 GCA_030457675.1 Brachybacterium sp.
GCCGCCCATCTCCTCGATGAGGGCCTCGGCCTGCGGGGCGGAGCGGGTGTCGTTCCACAGCAGCGCGTCGCGCACCACCTCGCCGTGCTCGTCCAGCAGCACCATGCCGTGCTGCTGACCGCCCACGGCGACCGCGTCGGCGCGCTCGAGCAGGGGGCCGGCGGCCTCGTCGACCGCGGCGAGCCAGGCCCGGGGGTCGACCTCGGTGCCGTCGGGATGGGAGGCGCGGCGCTCCTCGAGCACCTCGCCGGAGGCCGCGTCGACGAGGAGGGCCTTCGTGGCCTGGGTGGAGGAGTCGATGCCGAGGACCAGGGGTGCCATCAGGGGATCCTTTGCGGAGAGTGGTGGGGCGTGCGCGACGGTGCGGGCGCGGCACCAGCGTACGAGGCGACCGGGCGCGCAGGGTCCAGTCGGGTCAGGCCGGGCCCGTTCAGGCGGAGCCGGGCCGGTTCAGGCAGAGCCGGGCCGGTTCAGGCGGGGCCAGGCCCGTTCATGCAGAGCCAGGCCGCGGTAATGCACGCTGGGGACCCATGCAGGCGCCCACATGAGTCCTCAGCGTGCATTTCTCGGCGACCTGGCCGTCTCGGTCGAGGAATGCCGTCTCGGCCGAGGGGAGGGCCGAGGGACGGGCCGGGCAGGCGGTGAGGTCGACCCGGCCCGTCGGGCTCAGGCGCGGAAGCCCAGCAGGTGCTGCATGGCCAGCTGCTGCAGGCGCACGAAGCCGTAGTTGCGCTCGCCGGCCTTGTCGGCGTCGAAGTCCTCGAAGGTGGAGCGGTCCGCGAGCAGGTCGTCCACGCTCTCGCCCGCGGCGAGGGTGGGCTGGGCGAGCTCCTCGATGCCGGAGTACTTCAGGGCCTCCTGCACCTCACCGTCCTGACGGAACGCCAGGGCGCGCTCCTTGAGCATCAGGTACATCTCCATGTTCGCGGCGGCGGAGTCGTACTGGCCCTTCTCGTGCTCGGTGCGCGAGGGCTTGAAGTCGAAGTGGCGGGCACCGTCGTAGGCGCCGGGCTTGGACGGGAAGCCGTTCTCGAGCAGGTCGACGGTGAAGAACGCGCTGATCAGGTCGCCGTGGCCGAACACCAGGTCCTGGTCGTACATCGGGCCGTGCTGGCCGTTGAGGTCGATGTGGAAGAGCTTGTCCGACCACATCGCCTGGGCGAGGCCGTGGGTGTAGTTCAGGGTCGCCATCTGCTCGTGGCCGGTCTCGGGGTTGATGCCCACGATGTCGCCGTGCTCGAGCTGCTCGATGAAGGCCAGGGCGTGGCCGACGGTGGGCAGGAAGATGTTGCCGCGGGGCTCGTTGGGCTTCGGCTCGAGGCCGATGCGCAGGTCGTAGCCCTTGGACTTGATGTAGCCGGCGACGGTGTCGATGCCCTCGGCGTAGCGCTGATGCGCGGCCAGGAGGTCCTTGGACCCGTCGTACTCGGAGCCCTCGCGCCCGCCCCACATCACGAAGGTGCTCGCGCCGAGCTCGGCGGCGAGGTCCACGTTGGCGAGCACCTTGCGCAGGCCGAAGCGGCGCACGGAGCGGTCGTTGGAGGTGAAGGCACCGTCCTTGAAGACGGGGTGGGCGAAGGTGTCGGTGGTGACCATCTCGATCACCAGGCCGGTCTCCTCGGTGACCTTCTTCAGCTGATCGATGATCTGCTGACGCTCCTGGCCGGTCGCGTCGAAGGGCACGATGTCGTTGTCGTGGAAGGTGAAGCCCCAGGCGCCGAGGTCGGCGAGCCGGCGGATGTGGTCGCTCATGTCCAGCGCCGGGCGGGTCGCCGCACCGAACTGGTCCTGGGCCTGCCATCCGGTCGTCCACAGACCGAAGGAGAACTTGTCGTCGCGAGTGGGGGTGGGGGCAGTCATCAGGAAGGCTCCTTCGTCGATTCTCGGCCGTACGCCACCGTACGCCGCTGTTAGTAAGTTACCGTAACTAACGTCGGCATGCCAAGCTGTCGACAGAGATCTCCGGGGTGCCGCACCGATGCCGCCCCGCCCGGAACCATCGCCAGGAGGCCCAGGTGCAGTCCGCACACCTGCGTGAGCACAATCTCTCCGCCATCC
>JAKDUN010000464.1 GCA_030457675.1 Brachybacterium sp.
GCCGCACCCGGGCATCGGCGCGCGGAGGCGCGTATCATCCGGCACAGTGCACGGCTGCACCACCCCCGCTGCCGCGCGCCGGCCCCCGCTCGGCGGCGAGACCCGCGATCCGAGTGACGCTACGGCCCCGTCGGGCCTTCCCCTGCCCTGATCCATCCCCGCCGAGCATCGGCATCCCCAACGGAGGCGAACCGTGACCGCATCCACCCCTTCCCCGACGACCGCGGGAAGACGCGCCGATCGCGGCGCCTTCGCCGGACGCACCACGTTCATCTTCGCGGCCATCGGCTCGGCCGTCGGCCTCGGCAACATCTGGCGCTTCCCCGCCGTCGCCTACGAAAACGGCGGCGGCGCATTCATCCTGCCGTACCTGGTCGCCCTGCTGACCGCGGGCATCCCGCTGCTGTTCCTCGACTACGCGATCGGGCACCGCTGGCGCGGCTCCGCCCCCGCGGCCTGGCGCCGCTTCCGCCGCTGGACCGAGTTCATCGGCTGGTGGCAGGTGCTGATCGCGCTGGTCATCGCGCTCTACTACGCACTGATCCTGGCCTGGGCCACGAACTACACGATCTTCTCCATCGACCAGCGCTGGGGTGACGACGCCGGCGCCTTCTTCGGCGAGTACACCCAGGCGCTCGGCGGGGCCGATGCCACCGTCAGCTTCGACTTCGTGCCGCCCGTGCTGATCTCGATGATCGTGGTCTGGCTCGCGGTGATCGTGGTGATGGCGCTGGGTGTGCAGAGGGGCATCGCCGCCGCCTCGGTCATCTTCATCCCACTGCTGATCATCATGTTCATCATCCTGGTGGTGCGCTCGCTGTTCCTGCCCGGCGCCATCGACGGCCTGGACGCCTTCTTCCAGCCCAACTGGGCCGCACTGACGGACCCCGGTGTGTGGATCGCGGCCTACGGGCAGATCTTCTTCTCGCTGTCGGTGGCGTTCGGCATCATGCTCACCTACTCCTCGTACCTGAAGAAGAAGACCGACCTCACCGGCTCCGGCCTGGTGGTCGGCTTCGCGAACTCGGGCTTCGAGATCCTCGCCGGCATCGGCGTGTTCTCGGCGCTGGGCTTCATGGCCCGGGCCCAGGGCGTCGCCATCGACGAGGTCGTCACCGACGGGGTGGGCCTGGCGTTCATCGGCTTCCCGACCATCATCAGCCAGGCCCCCGCGGGCGCCATCATCGGCGTGCTGTTCTTCGGCTCGCTGGTGCTGGCCGGCTTCACCTCGATGATCTCGATCGTCGAGGTGGTCATCTCCGCGGTCCAGGACAAGTTCGGCCTGGCGCGGGTCCCGGCGACGCTCGCGGTCAGCATTCCGATGGGCGTGGTCTCGACCGCGCTGTTCTCCACCACCATGGGGCTGCCGCTGCTGGACGTCATGGACAAGTGGGCCAACGAGTACGGGATCGTCGCGGCCGCCGCCGTCTCCACGATCGTCGTCTCATACATCGTGCGAGGCCTGCCCACCCTGCGCGACCACCTCAACCAGCGCGGCACCTTCCCGATCGGGAAGATCTGGATGCTGTGCGTGGCGGTGATCGCGCCGCTGGTGCTCGGCGTCACGCTGGTGTTCAACACGATCTCCCTGGTCACCGCTGAGACCACCTACAGCGAGTACCCCGCCTGGTTCAACCTGGTGTTCGGCTGGCTGATGGCGATCGGTCTGGTGGTCATCGCGATCGGGCTGTCGCTGCTCCCGTGGTCGAAGAACTCCAACCTGTACAAGGCGGATTCCGACGGCGACCCGATCGCCCCGGCGGCCGTCGCCGGCAAGGGCCTGGTCGCGGACCCCGCGGCCGCCACCCCGCACGAGCTGCGCTCGGCGCCGTGACCGGTCGGGGCGGAATCGGCTCGGCTCAGCGCCACCGACTCCGCTCCGGCCCCGGCTCGAGCACGGCTCGACCCTCCCGTTCTTCCCGGTCCATCCTTCCCACCACCCAGGAGTGATCATGTCCTTCGGCGCAATCGTCATGATGATCATCGCCATCGTCACCGTCTGGGGCGGCCTCGCCGCCGCCATCGTCAACCTCCGCCGCCACCCCGAGGTCGACGC
>JAKDUN010000083.1 GCA_030457675.1 Brachybacterium sp.
TGCTGTTCATCGGCGACTCCATCACCGATGCCGGCCGCCTCGAGGACCCCGACGAGCTGGGCCACGGCTACGTGCGGCTGCTCGCCGAGCACGCCGCCGCCCACGAGCCCACCGCCACCGTGGTCAACCGCGGCATCAGCGGCGACAAAGCTGCGGACCTGGTGGCCCGGTTCGACGCGGACTGCCTCGCGCACCGTCCCGATGTGGTCACCCTCTACGTGGGCGTGAACGACTCCTGGCATCGCTTCACCCGCGGGGAGCACGTGCGCGACGACGACTTCGAACGCGACTACCGCGACCTGCTGGACCGGATCGCCGAGTCCGTGCCCGGCGCGGGCGTGGTGCTGATGCTGCCGTTCGTCGCGGACGTCGACGCGGAGGCCGCACGGATCCACGAGGACCTCGACGGCAAGGTGGCGATCATCCGGCGGCTCGCGGCCGAGCACGGCCATGCCCTCGTGGACATCGAGCAGGTGCTCGCCACCGCTCTCGCCGCCGGCCACACCCCGCGCACGGTCGCGGAGGACGGCGTGCACCCCACCCCGGCGGGGCACCGGCTCCTCGCCGACGCCTGGCTGGACGTCGTGGGTCGCTGACGCGCCGGCGGGCGCTCCGGTCACCGCAGCGGTGCGGTGACGTCCACCGAGAGCACGCCGCGCCGGAATCGGCGGGCATCGAGCACCAGCACGTCGTCCGGGCGCCACGGATTGCGCAGGTGCACGTGCCCGCTGCGCGCATCGGCGCCGATGACGGCGAACACATGATTGCGGGGCAGGGGACCGGCGGCGCTGGGCACGAGGGAGCTCAGCGGATGAGTGGAGGCCGTGAGCGCACGGCCCTGGGCCTGCCAGGCCAGGATCTGCGCCGCGCTGGGCACCGTCAGGTGCGTGCGCACCCGCTCGCCCAGCAGCAGCTCGAAGCCGAAGCGCGCCAGCCCCCGCTGCAGGAAGCGGTAGTCCCCGGCCACGTGGCCGGCGATCGCCTTCTCCAGCACGCCCGCCCAGCCGGGGTTCGCGCCGTGGCGCCGGGCATAGCAGAATCCGCCTCCCGCCTCGACGGGCAGGCGACGGTCCACCCGGAGCGGCCGATCCATCCCCGGCAGCTGCACGGCCACGATCCCGCCGGGCTCCTCGCGGAGCAGGGCCCGCAGACGCTCCGGCGCCGTCTCGTGGAGGGCCAGCATGGGCGCCATCAGCCAGCAGTCCCCGAGCCGGCCCTGGCGGGGACGCAGCAGCCGCACGGGGGCCAGCGGACCGCGATCCTCCCGCAGCGCGGTCCCGTGCGGGCCGGGGGAGAGGTGGAGCAGCCCCTCGCCGTTCCCGCCTGCCCCGCCGAGCCCGGACCTCGCCGTGTCGGCCCCGCCGTCGTCGGCCCCGGACAGCGCGGCGGGGGGGGGGGGGGGCGCGGGGGGGGGGGGCCGCGGGGGGGGGGGCGCGGGGGGGGCGCCGGCGGGGGTGGCGGCCCCGCCGGCGTCGCCCCCGGACAGCGCGGCGCGCGCCCGCCGGGTGTGGGCGAGCGCGCGCAGGGTGCGGCGCCAGGTGCGCACGCGCGGGCGGGTGCGGCTCATCGCCCCGCCCGCCCGGTGGTGGTCACCGGGCTCAGTGCCCCTCGGCGGGGACGATGCTCTGGCCGGTGCGCTCCATGACCTCCGAGAACCACGGCTGGGTGATGTCGAAGGACTTGTGACCGGCGACCCGCTCGAACTCGACGGCGCGCAGCACGTTCCCGCGCTCCTCGTCGTGGCCGATCAGACCCGAGCCGCCCTCGAGGGCCACCTGCGCGGCGTAGTCCGTCATCGACTTGATCAGGCGGATGTCCTCCGGGTTCGCCGCGGCGGAGCGGGAGAAGTAGCCGGACTTCTGCACCATCACCTTCTCCGCGCCCAGCTTCTCCGCGAACTGCTTCGCGAACCACTGGCCGGGGTTGATGGTGTCGATCTTGACGTGGCCGAAGGGGTCCTTCTCCGGCTCCTCGCCGCGGGCCTGCATCTCGGCGACGATCTCGGGGATCCCGGCACCCTCGGAGAGGAAGATGTTCACGCAGCCCGTCTCGTCCATGACGGAGCGCAGGCGCGCCGCCTCGGCCTCGATGTCGAGCTTCAGCTCGGGCAGGAACACGGCGTGGACGTCCCAGCGCTCGGCGCGGTGACCGATCCCGGGCAGCCACTCCTGCTGGGAGTGCCAGTCCTGGTAGTACTCCGCGGCCTGCGCGGTGAGGTAGCCGGAGGCGCGGCCCATGATCTCGTGGATGATCAGCATCTTCGGGTTCGAGCCGTGCTCGGCGATGATGTTCTGCGCGAAGACGCTGGTCTGCTCCGCGGCGGACTTCGCGCCCAGAGACTGCTTGATCGGCACGATGTCGTTGTCGATCGTCTTGGGCAGTCCCACCACCTGCAGCTCGTGGCCGTTGTCGTGGAGGAACTTCGCGAGGTCTGCGGCGGTGGTGTTGGTGTCGTCGCCGCCGATGGTGTGCAGCACGTCCACACCGTCGTCCTTGAGCTTGTTCGCGGCCACCTCGAGGGCGTTCTCGCCCTCCTGGATCAGGCCACGGGCGACCAGGTCCTTGGTGTTGGTGAGCTTCACCCGGGAATTGCCGATGGGGGAGCCGCCGTAGTTGTGCAGCAGGCCCGCCTTCGCGCGCACCTCGTCGTCCACCACGAGCTTCTCGCCGGAGAGCAGTCCCCAGTAGCCGTGCTTGTAGGCGATGATCTCGACGTCGGGCACCAGCTCGGTGTACCGCTCGATGAGGCCGCCGACGGCGGAGGACAGGCACGGGGCATAGCCACCGGCGGTCAGGAGGGCGACGCGCTTGACGGTCATGGAGAAGGGGTCCCTTCACGGTTCGGGGTCTTGAACGCCCCGAGTCTACCGAGAGGACCTGAAGGGCCGTTGCCGGGGCCGCGGCATGGACCCGGGCCCCACCGGCTCAGGACTCGCGGGCTGCGAGCGCCTCCAGGATCTCCTCGTGCAGGCGACCGTTGGTGGCCACCGCGTTCCCGCCGAAGGGGCCGTCCTCACCGTCCAGCGAGGTGAAGCGGCCGCCGGCCTCGGTGACGATCGGGGCCAGGGCGACCATGTCGTGCAGGGCGAGCTGCGGCTCGCAGGCCGCGTCCACCCCGCCCTCGGCAACGAGCATGTAGGACCAGAAATCGCCGTAGGCGCGGGTGCGCCAGAAGCGCTGCATGAGGTTCAGCATCTGGGGCAGGCGGTCCTGGTCGGCCCAGCCGTGCAGCGAGGAGTAGGACAAAGAGGCCTCTTCGAGCGAGTCGACGGAGGAGACCTGGAGGCGGGAGGCATTGTTGATCCGGGTTCCGGTCCAGGCGCCCGCGCCCTCTCCGCCCCACCAGCGACGGTTCAGGGACGGCGCAGAGACCAGGCCCACGACGGGCCGTCCGTCCTCGATGAGCCCGATGAGGGTGCCCCAGACGGGCACGCCGCGCACGAAGTTCGCAGTGCCGTCGATCGGGTCGATCACCCATTGCCGCGCGGAGGAACCGGTGCTGCCGAACTCCTCGCCGATCACCTGATCGCGGGAGCGGGTGCGCGAGAGCTGGGAGCGCACCAGCTGCTCGGCGGCGCGGTCGGCGTCAGTGACCTCGGTGAGGTCGGGCTTGGTGGAGACCTCGAGGTCCTGCGCCTTGAAGCGCGACATGGTCAGCTGGTCCACGGCATCGGCCAGCACATGGGCCAGGCGCAGGTCATCGGCGAATCGACTGGACATGCGCCTACAGTACGGGCCGTGGCCGCCGGCTCCGGGCAGCGACGCGGACCCGTCCCATGCCGAGGCGCCTCACATCTCCCAGGGGTCGTTCTTCCGCAGCGTCGTGGCGAGCCGTCGGTAGGAGAGCAGCCGGGCAGGGCCCGCGCTGCCGGCACCGCCCGCGGCGACCTGCCCGTCCAGGGAGCAGTCCGGGGCGTCCTCGAGGTGGGTGCAGCCGCGCGGGCACTCCTCGGCCAGCTGAACGAGATCCGCGAAGGCCCCCAGCAGTTCGTCCGGACCGACATGGCCCAGCCCGAAGGACCGCACCCCGGGGGTGTCGATCACCCACCCGTCGTCCTCGGGCAGCGGCATCGCCAGCGCCGAGGAGGAGGTGTGCCGGCCGCGGCCGGTGACGTCGTTGACCACGCCGATGGCGCGGTCCGTGCCCGGCACCAGGGCGTTCAGCAGGGTGGATTTCCCCACCCCCGAATGGCCGATGAGCACGCTGACCCGTCCCGAGAGCCGCTCGCGCAGCTCGTCCAGGCCCACGATCCCGGGCTCCGCCGGGTCCGCGGCCCGGTCGGGCGTCTCTCGGCGCGTGACCAGGTGCTCCAGGCCCAGCGGTGCATAGGCGGTGAGGAAGGCCTCGGGGGAGCGCAGATCGGACTTGGTGAGCACCAGCAGGGTGTCGATCCCGGCGACATAGGCGGCGACCAGGCAACGGTCGACCATCCCGCCGCGGGGTTCCGGCTCCGCAACGGCAGTGACCATCACCATCAGGTCCACGTTCGCGACCAGGGGGCGCTCGGTCGAGTCATCGTCGTCAGCGCTGCGCCGCAGGAAGGAGCTGCGCTCCTGGATGCGCACGATGCGGGCGAGGGTGCCGTCGCGCCCCGAGGTGTCGCCCACCAGGCCCACCAGGTCGCCGGGGACGATGGGGGAGCGGCCCAGCTCCCTCGCGCGCATCGCGGTGACCGCCCGCTCCTGGTCCGTGCCCTCGGCGAGCAGCGTCCGCCACCGCCCGCGGTCCACGGAGACCACGCGAGCGGTGACGGCGTCCTCGTGCTTGGGGCGGTCCTTCGTGCGCGGCCGCGAACCGCGCCGCTGCGGGCGGACCCTCACGTCGCTCTCGTCGTACTCCCTCGCCGAGCGGCTCACGCGTCGTCCGCTGCCGGCTCCGGGTGCAGCATCGACAGCCACATCCCCACGAAATCCGGGAGGGTCTTCTGCGTGGTGCCGATGTCGACCACCCGCAGGTCCGCGACCCGCAGGCCGATGATGGCGCCCGCGGTCGCCATGCGGTGGTCCTCGTAGCTCTCGAAGACCGCGCCGCGCAGCCGGCCGGGATGGATCTCCACCCCGTCCTCGAGCTCGCTGGTGCGAGCGCCGACCTTCGTGAGCTCCGTGGCCAGCGCCTTGAGGCGGTCGGTCTCGTGGCCCCGCAGATGCGCGACGCCGGTGAGCCGGGACGGCGAGTCCGCCAGCGCGCACAGGGCCGACATCGTCGGCACCAACTCGCCCACCGCGGACATGTCGGCGTCGATCCCGTGGATCTCGCCCGTGCCGCGCACGCACACGGTGCGACCCTCGCGCCAGACGTCGCCGCCCATCTTCGCCAGCAGATCGCGATAGGCGTCGCCGGGCTGGGTGGTGGTCTCCGGCCAGTCGTCCACGGCGATGATGCCGCCGGTGGCCATGGCCGCGGCCAGGAACGGCCCGGCGTTGGAGAGATCGGGCTCGATGGTGATCTCCACCGGGCGGATCTCGCCGTGGCGGACCTGCCAGGAGTGGCGGCCCTGTTCATCGATCTCATGGGACGCTTCGATGCCGGCCTGGCGCAGCGTGTCCATGGTCATGTCGATGTGCGGCAGTGAGGGCAGCACCTCGCCCACGTGCACCAGCTCCACGTCGGAATCCGCATGGGCCGCGACCAGCAGCATGTTCGAGATGAACTGGCTGGAGGCGGAGGCGTCGACCTCGAGGCGGCCGCCGCGCAGATGCCCGGTGCCGTGCACCGTCAGCGGCAGCCGGCCCGTCTCCCCGTGCTCGGTGACCTCCACACCCTGCTGGCGCAGGAGATCGATGACCGGATCCATCGGCCGCTGCAGCGCGGGGGCGTCGCCGGTGAAGCGGACATCGCCGTGATGCAGCGCCGCCAGCAGCGGCACGAAGCGCATCACCGTGCCGGCGAGCCCGGTGTGGATCTCGATCGGCTCGGCCGGCTGGGTGGCGCGAGGCGGGATCGGGGTGACCTGCAGCGCCCCGTCCTGCACCTCGAGCACTGCACCGAGCCGCTCGAGCGCATCACGCATCAGGCGCGTATCGCGGGAGACCAGTGCTCCGCGGAGCACCGAAGGCTCCGCCGCCGCCGCGGCCAACAGCATCCACCGCGCGGTCAGGGACTTCGATCCTGGCACGCGCACCAGGGCGTCGACCGGCTGGTCGGCGACCGGGGCCGTCCACAGCACCTCCGAGGGCACCTCGTCAGCCCCGCTGGTCGGCGAGCTGCTTCTGCGCGGTCGCGACCGCGCCCTTCGCCTTCTTCTCCAGGCTGCCGGCCTTCTTCTCGATCTCGCGCTGCTTCGTCGCGGCCTTCTTCTGGCTGCGCTCGACGAACTTGTTCGCCCGGTAGCCCACCGAGGGACGGCCGTCGGTGTCCACCACGGCCAGCAGCACGCCGCCGAGCAGACCGGCGTCGGTGAGGATGGACTGGACCTCCTGGGTCAGCTCCTCGCCGCGCAGCTCCCAGACCTTCTTGCGGCCGGCCCAGCCCACGGACGTGGTGGCCAGGAGCGCCACGGCCGCACCGCGCGGGCAGCGGTTGGTGGCGTACAGGATGCCGGCGCCGGCCGCGACGGCACCGGAGACCTGGACGATGGTGCGCACGTTCAGGAAGCCGGGGGCCGCGCTCTTGGAGATCACGGAGTCGGCCGCGTCGAAGGCCTGCGGGTAGACATCGATCTCCCGCTCGGGGTGCAGAGCGGTGCGCACTCCCTCGAAGACGAAGGGGGCGGCGAGCAGGGGCCGGGCGATGCGACGGACCAGAGACATGGTGTCCTCACGTTCTCGACGGGGTCAGGAAGTCAGGTGATCAGGCCATGTCGGCCAGGTCACCGGCGCCCAGACTACCGCCCGGGGAACAATCATCGTGCCCGGCGCGTTGGACTGGACGGTGCGGCGAGATCGCCGTGCCTCATGACGGCCGCGCGGCGACCGCATGACGACCGCAGAAGAGACGCCCACGGGCGGGAAGGCAGGCGGCCCTTGACAGCTTCGGTGCTCGAGCGCGCACCCTCCCGGCCCCGTGGCGTAGGTTTGAGGGTGATGACCCGAACAGATACCAGCCCCGACGCGAACCTGCCGGATCGCGCACCCCTCGCAGGGGAGTCGGGTGCGGACGGCGTCCCGGACTTCGACTTCGAGGCCGAGGCGCTCTCCCACCTCGACTCCCTCTACGGTGGCGCGCTGCGGATGACCCGCAACCCGCACGACGCCGAGGATCTGGTGCAGGACACCTTCGTCAAGGCCTTCCGCGCTCGTGACCGGTTCACCCCCGGCACCAATATGCGCGCCTGGCTGTATCGGATCATGACCAACAGCTTCATCTCGATGTATCGCACCAAGCAGCGCCGGCCCAAGGAGGCCTGGACCGACACGGTCGAGGACTGGCAGCTGGCCGAGGTCGCCGGGCACACCAGCAGTGGCCTGCGCTCCGCGGAGACCGAGGCGCTGGACCACCTGCCCGACTCGGCGGTCAAGGATGCGCTGAGCGAACTGCGCGAGGACTACCGCATGGCGGTCTACCTCGCCGACGTCGAGGGGTTCGCCTACAAGGAGATCGCCGAGATCATGGACACCCCGATCGGGACGGTCATGTCCCGCCTGCACCGGGGTCGTCGCCAGCTGCGGGAGATGCTCTCGGACTACGCCTACCGCAGCGGTTTCCTGCGCAGCGGCACCGCGACCGACGGCGTCCCTGCTGACGCCCCCGCGGGCACGACGAGCGGATCCACGGACCGGGAGGACGCACGATGAATCAGGACGACCTGGCCGGGCGCCGAGGCTCCGCGGCGCCGGAACAGCGCGATCTGCGCTTCGGGCTCGAGGAGGCGCTGGACGGCGAGCTCCCTGAGGAGATGGTCCAGCGCATGCAGCTCCACACCGATGACTGCCCGGAGTGCGCTGAGGAGTGGGAGCAGATGCGCCGGATGAAGGAGCTGGTGCGCCGCAGCTGCGCCGACCGCGCCCCGTCGGATCTGCGAGAGCGCATCGCCGTGCAGTGCCGGACAGTCTCGGTGACCCGCACGGACTCAGAGGGCACCACGGTCCGGATCACCCGCACCGAGACCGTCCGCCGCGACTTCCCGGCACCCTGAGAGCCGGCCGCGCGCCAGCCCGGGCCCGGCCCCGGAGGCCGTGGGGCTCCGACGACCGCACAGAGACGCCGTGCAGACGGACGGACGCCGTCCATACAGACGACGACGGGCCACTCCCGCCGGGGGGGTGGGCCGGCGGGACGTCGCGGCCCGGGCCCGCACCGGGCCGGGGTGGGGGGGGGACGCGCCGCCAGCGCCCCCCCCCCCCCCCCCCCGCGGGGGCCGCGGGCCGCCGCCGCACAACCCACCCCCCGGGGGCCCCCGCCCGGGGGGGGGGGGGCCCGTCGTCACGTCGCGCACGGCGACGTCACGGTCAGCTGTTGGGGCGCTTGCCGTGATTCGCGCCGTTCTTGCGGCGAGCCTTGCGCTTGCGTCCTCGCTTGCTCATCACGATCTCCTTCCTTCGCCCGGATGACCTGACGATTGTGCCACATGGCGCCGGGCGCGGCGCCGCCGGGAGCAGTGTCTGCTCCGTGCTGAGTCCGAGGTCACTCGGGATCCGGGCTCCTCAGGAGGAGGTGCCCAGCCAGCGTCCGAACCCGCCGTGGAGCACCAGCCAGGCGATCAGGCCGTAGCCGGTCTGCCCGGGATGATCACCGGGGGAACGGGCGAGGTCGGACTCCCACTGCTCGTGACCGATCAGACCGCCGACCGTGTCGACGTAGGGGATGCGCCGCCGGGAGCAGACGTCCTCGAAGGCTCCGGAGAGCTCCCGCACCCCGGCGGTGATCCCGGGGTCCTTGCTGGGGGTCGGTCCCACCACGAAGGCCGGGATGCGCAGACGCTCCAGCCCGTCGAGCACCTTGGCGAGATTCAACCGGGACCGGGCCAGGGAGATCCCGGACTCCACGTCGGCGCGGCCCATCGCCAGCACCACGCGGTTGTCGACGGAGCCGTCGGCCTGCCCCTGGGTCGAGAAGCGCCGCTGCACGTCCGCATCCCAGCGCTCCGAGAGCTCGGCGGAGGTCTCCGCCGGCAGCGCGGCGGTGAACACATCGATGCGGTTGGCCGCTCCCTGCTCGCTGGCCACGGCGCGACCGAGCCATCCCAGTGCCCGAGCATCACCCACCCCGGCGAGGTGCTCGTCTCCGAGCGCGATGATCCGGATCCGGGGCTCCGGAGACGGGGCGGGCGTCATGGGCACTGTGGGCACCGGGACCTCCTGGTCGGGGACGGGGTCGTCAACTCTATCGGCGCCGCGGGTCACGGGCGAACCCGTGACCGGCGACGGTGCTCAGGCTTCGAACGCCCGGTCCAGCAGATCCTCCTGCTCGACCTTGTGCGTCGCATTCGATCCTGTGGCCGGAGAGGCGGAGGCGGGACGCGCGACGACCCGCAGCGTGCGACCCACCTCGATGGCGAAGTTCATCGCCATGAAGCTCCAGGATCCCTGGTTCTGCGGTTCCTCCTGGACCCAGGTCAGCGAGGCCTCCGGGTAGTCGCCCAGGATCTCCTGCAGCTGCTCGGTGGGCAACGGGTAGAGCTGCTCGACCCGCACGATCGCAGTATCGGTGATCCCCTCCTTCTCGCGCCGGGCCACGAGGTCCCAGTAGACCTTCCCGGAGGTCAGCAGCACCTGACGCACGTTGGCCGGATCCACCGTGACATCCGGCAGGACGGGCTCGAACGTCCCGGTGGTGAAGTCCTCGACCGCGCTGACCGCGGCCTTGTTGCGCAGCATCGACTTCGGGGTGAAGACGATCAGCGGCTTCTTCGGCTCGGTGAGCGCCTGCTTGCGCAGCAGGTGGAAGTAGCTCGCCGGGGTGGAGGGGGCCGAGACGCGCATGTTGTTCTCCGCGCACAGCTGGAGGAAGCGCTCGATGCGGGCGGAGGAGTGATCCGGCCCCTGACCCTCGTAGCCGTGGGGGAGGAGCATGACCACGCTCGAGTTCTGTCCCCACTTCTGCTCCGAGGCGGAGATGAACTCGTCGATGATCGTCTGCGCGCCGTTGACGAAGTCGCCGAACTGCGCCTCCCACAGCACCAGCGACCGCGGGCTCTCGACCGAGTAGCCGTACTCGAACCCGAGCGCCGCGAACTCCGAGAGCGAGGAGTCGTAGACGTTGAACCGCGCCTGATCGTCGGAGAGATGGGCGAGCGGGGTCCAGGTGTCACCGTTGTCGTGATCGATGAGCACGCTGTGCCGCTGGACGAAGGTGCCGCGGCGAGAGTCCTGACCGGCCAGGCGCACGCGATGGCCCTGCAGCAGCAGCGATCCGAAGGCCAGCAGCTCGCCGAAGGCCCAGTCGACGTTGCCCTCAGTGGTCATCTGGGCGCGGCGCTGGAGCACCGTCAGCAGCTTGGGATGGACCGCGAAGGAGGCGGGGACCTCCGAGTGCGCCCTCCCGATCTGCTCGAGCACACCGGAATCGACCGCGGTCTGCACCTGCGTGTCGTCGGCCTCGCCCCGCTGCGCATCCGGCAGATCCAGTCCCTGGACGTGCTCCTGCGAGGAGGACTCGGAGGACTTCGACGTGCGGGTCGAGGCGAAGGCCTCGTCCAGGTGCTCCTGGAAGTTGCGCACCAGCCCCTCGGTCTCCTCCTCGGTGAGGTCCCCGCGCTCGATGAGCGCCTCCATGTACAGCTTGCGGGCGGAGGGCTTCTCCGCGATCAGCTTGTACATCTCGGGCTGAGTCATCGAGGGGTCATCGCCCTCGTTGTGGCCACGGCGGCGGTAGCACTGCATGTCGATGACCACGTCGCGGTGGAACTTCTGGCGGAACTCGAAGGCGATCTCGGCGACCCGCACGCAGGCCTCCGGATCGTCGCCGTTGACGTGGAAGATCGGCAGCTGCGTGGACTTGGCGACGTCGGTCGAGTAGTACGACGAGCGCGAGGAGTCCGGCAGCGTGGTGAAGCCGATCTGATTGTTGATGATCACGTGGATGGTGCCGCCGGTGCGGTAGCCGCGCAGCTCCGAGAGGTTCAGGGTCTCGGTGACCACGCCCTGGCCGGCGAAGGCGGCGTCGCCGTGCACGAGGACCGGCAGCACCGGGAACTCCTCGGGACGCTCGAGGCGGTCCTGCTTGGCGCGGACGATCCCCTCGAGGACGGGATTCACCGCCTCCAGGTGGGAGGGGTTCGCGGCGAGGTACACCTTGGTGCTCTTGCCGTCCGGCGAGGTGTAGGAACCTTCGGTGCCGAGGTGGTACTTCACGTCGCCGGAACCGAGCTTCTCGCCGTAGTTCCCCTCGAACTCCTGGAAGATCTGGCCGTAGCTCTTGCCCGCGAGGTTCGAGAGCACGTTGAGCCGGCCACGGTGGCTCATCCCGATGGCCACCTCGTCCATCCCGTCGTGCGCAGCGCCGTCCAGCAC
>JAKDUN010000465.1 GCA_030457675.1 Brachybacterium sp.
TCGCGCCGGCCGGGGCGCCGGGCGCGTGCATTTGGCGCCGGTTACAGTGTGGTGCCGCCGCGTCACGGGGGGGGTCCCCCCCATTCTGTCAGGCGAACCTGTAAGGAACCTCTCGATCCGATGACGACTGCTTCGCCGGACCCCCTGGACGCCCCGACGGCCGCTCTGGCGGCGGCAGTTCTCGAGGTGGCCCGCCATGTCGAGGACGGTCCGTTGCCCGCTCCTCGCCTGTTCGCGCTGGCACGCAGCGCGGAGCTGATGGCGGCCTCGCCCTCGCTCGCCTCCCTGCTCGGCGCGGAGGGGGAGGGAACCGAAGCCCGGGATGATCTGCACCTCACCCCGATCGATCTCGACGACGGCACCGCGACCGCCGCAGATCCGCTGACCGTGCTCGAGTCGGCGCAGTGGCCGGATCTGGCGGCCGGCGGCGCGATCGCCTGCGACCTCGCCCCTGCGGCCTGGACAGTGCGGGATGCCGAGGGTGATGGCCGGTTGCCGAGCGACCGTCCGCTGCGCGTGGTGGTCGCCGCTCTGGAGAACGGCACCACCTGGTCGGCGGTGCACCACGGTGGCGAGGACGGCTACGTCCTCGGCACCGCGCTGCTCCCCGAGATCTCCCACGCCCTGCTCCAGACCCTGCAGGCCACCCCCTGAGGTCGGGGAATCAGGCGACTCAGAAGACCGGCGCGTAAGAACCCTCGACGACCTCGTCCGGGGATGCCTCCTCGTCCCCGCCCTCCTCCGCAGGCTGCGAGGAGATGACCGTGGCGGTCTGCGGATCGATGTTCGGGGTGTCCCTGTCCCGCAGCGGCTTGGAGAAGGTGGCGGTGCCGTAGGTGAGGTCGTGCCCGATCGACTCCGCCTGGATGTTCAGGGAGTGGCGGGGAGTCTCGTCCTCGCCCGTCCACTCCGACGTGCTCAGCCGCCCGGTGACCACCAGCGGTTGGCCCTTGCGCACCGAGACCAGCAGGTTCCGCGCCAGGCTGCGGCGGGCGAACACCGTGATGAATTCCGTCTTCCGGTCGGCGAAGTCCCCGGTGGTGGTGTTGAAGTAGCTGCCGGTGACCGCGATCCGCACACTGGCGGAGGGGACCCCCTCGGTCTGCGTGCGCTCGATGGGGTCAGCGGTGGCGTTGCCCAACAGAGTGGTCTGGATGTCGCGCATGGCGGTGTCCTTCCTGAGGTGCCGGGGAGGACCCCGGCGTCGGCTCCCTGCCGATGACCTCAGAGTTCCCGGCCCGTGCGCTCGACTCCAGTGCCGGGCTGAGAATGTGGACAGTGGGGTGCTGGGGAGGAACCGTCCCGCTCTGGCAGGGCTCCGGACAGCACAGCGGCCGGCCCCCGGGTGGAGGGGCCGGCCGCCGAGGCACCGCTCGCAGTGCCCGTCGGGCCTGCGTCGCAGTGCTGCGCTAGTGCTGCGCTGCTGGAGCTCAGACCTTCGGGACGACCAGACCGGAGGCGCTCGAGCGCGCCGCCTCGAACCGTGCCTGGACATCCGCCCAGTTCACGATGTTCCAGATCGCCTTGACGTAGTCAGCCTTCACGTTCTGGTAATCCAGGTAGAAGGCGTGCTCCCACATGTCCAGCTGGAACAGCGGGATCGTCGCCACCGGCACCCCGTTCTGCTGATCGTAGAACTGCTCGATCACCAGGTTCCCACCGATCGGCTCATAGGCCAGCACCGCCCAGCCCGAACCCTGGATGCCCAGCGCCGCCGCCGTGAAGTGCGCCCGGAAGGCATCGAACGAGCCGAAGAACTCATCGATCGCCGCCGCCAGCTCACCGGTGGGCTTGTCGCCGCCCTCGGGCGAGAGGTTCTTCCAGAAGATCGAGTGGTTCGTGTGACCACCGAGGTTGAACGCCAGATCCTTCGAGAACTGGTTCACCGTCGAGAAATCGTTCGCCTCACGCGCCGCGGCCAGCTTCTCCAGCGCCGTGTTCGCGCCCTTGACATAGGTCGCGTGGTGCTTGGAGTGGTGCAGCTCCATGATCCTGCCGGAGATCGAAGGATCCAGCGCCCCGTAGTCGTAATCGAGATCAGGAAG
>JAKDUN010000466.1 GCA_030457675.1 Brachybacterium sp.
ACGGGCTCATCCTGTGCAGCGGGACGAGAGGGGGGGAATGGGGTCAGAGTCGGAGGACGCGGGCCGCGTCGGGACGGACCTGGTCGGGGCGGGGGATGGTGGTGCCCGGCAGGCCGACGGCCGCGGTGCCGTAGGCCAGCGCCCGGGCGAGGCGCTCGCGGGGCTCCTCTCCCTTCTCGCGGGCGATGAGGTATCCGGCGGTCGCGGAGTCGCCGGCGCCGACGGTGGAGACCACCGGGCCGGCCGGGGAGGGGGAGTACCAGCCGGCGCCGTCGGGCGCGAGCAGCCCGCCGGCGGCGCCCAGGGGCACCAGCACGGCACCCACGCCCCGGCGGTGCAGATCCATGGCGGCGTCCTTCACGCCGGTGAGCTCTCCTGCGGCGGCCTGCCGCTCGAGGTGGAGGCCGTCGGCACCCACGAGCTGCCCGAGCTCCTCTGCATTGGGCTTGAGGAAGTCCGGCGCGGTGCCCGGCAGCGCGGCGGCCACGGCGGTCAGGGGGGCGTCGGAGGTGTCGACCCCGACGCGGACCCCGAGGTCGTGGAGCGCCGCGACCAGGCGCACGTACTCGTCGACCGGCAGCCCCGGCGCGAGGGAGCCGGAGAGCATGACGCTGTCGCCGACGGAGACCGATCCCAGCAGCAGCTCCTCGAGCGCGGTGACCTCGGCGGCCGAGAGCTCCGCGCCGGGTTCGTTGAGCTTGGTGGTCGTCCCCGGCGCGGAGAGCACGGTGAGGTTCGTGCGCACCGTGCCCGCGACCTCGCAGCTGCGGTGCGGGAGACCCGCATCGTCCAGGAGGGCCAGCAGCGGATCGGCGGGCGCGGCGGGGAGCACGGCCAGGACGGGGAGCCCGGCGCGATGCACGCCGAGGGCGACGTTGATGCCCTTGCCCCCGGGCTGGGTGCTGTCGGTCGCGATGCGGTGCACGCCGCCGGGGGTGAGCGGACCACCCAGATCCACGGTGCGGTCCAAGGACGGATTGGCGGTGAGGGTGAGGATCATGCGAGGCGCACCTCGACCCCGGTGTCGGCGAGGAGCCGGTAGAGCTCGGTGGGCAGAGCGGCATCGGTGACGAGCACGTCGATGTCGGCGAGCGCCGCGAAGGTGACCAGGTGGCGGGAGCCGATCTTCGTCGAGTCGGCGAGGACCACCCGCCGGCCCGCGGAGCGGACCATCGCCGACTTCACGGCGGCCTCGTCCGGGTCGGGAGTCATGAAGCCCTGGTCGTCCAGCCCGTTGCAGCCCAGGAAGGCGACCTGCGGATGCAGGCTCCGCAGCGCCTCCACGGTGGAGGACCCGACGGCCGCCTCGGTGGTGGGGCGGACCCGACCGGGCAGCACGTGGACGGCGAGATCGGTGTGGGCCAGGGCGCCCTGCGCGATGGCCGGGGCGTTGGTGATCACCGGGCCGCGCCGCCCGGAGAGGTGGGGGAGCAGCTCGGCGGTCGTGGTGCCGGCGTCCAGGAGCACGGCGGTCTGCGGGTCGTCCGGGAGCAGAGCCGCGGCGGCGAGGGCGATGCGGCGCTTGGCGTCGATGTTCGTCACGCGGCGCGAGGTGAGGTCGGGCTCGACCTCCGCGGTGCGCCGGGGGACGGCGCCGCCGTGGACGCGCACCAGCAGGGCGCTGTCGGCGAGCTGGTCGAGATCGCGGCGGATGGTCTCGGTGGTCACCTCGAACTGGGCCGCCAGCTCGGTGACGGTCACCCGGCCGCTGCGGGAGAGTCCGTCGAGGATCTGACGGTGGCGTTCTCTGGCGTACATCGGTGGGCCTGCTTCCTCGGAGTGCCGGGGCGGCCCGACGGGACGGGCGGGTGCCGCGATGACGAGGAGACTACACACATAACCCACAGAAAGCAACAGTGGGAACGTGTGGGTTCGGGGGTGCGGGATGCTCGGCGTCTCTGAGGCATCGGCCATTGCCACAGGTCTGGGCACGCTCCGGGCGGGCACGGGCCGTTACCATCGGAGCACTCTGCGAGCACCGCACCCCAGGAGAAGAGCACCGATGTCCCAGGCCTTTCACGCCGACTCGTCCGACCTC
>JAKDUN010000467.1 GCA_030457675.1 Brachybacterium sp.
CGTCCTCGAACCGGTCCCAGTGCTCCTGCGGCGGCTCGTAGGGGTCGTGGGGGTGGATGAAGCTGGTGACCATGAGGAAGGGGATCTTCTCCCCCGCCGCCTGGTTCGCCCGCGCCCGGTCGTTGAGATGGCGCAGGGTGCGGAAGGACACCTCATCGTCGAAGTCCTGCTGGACCGTCGCCTGCGAGGCCCCGGCGGTGTAGACCGCGTCGGCATCGTGATACCACTGCAGCCGGTCATGCGGCTCGCGCCGCCAGTCCGGGACCATGTCCAGATCCGCCGGATAGACGTCGGTGGTCAGTCGCTGCTCGAAACCGTGGTGCTGGTCGGGGCCGATGAAGTGCATCCGACCGACGAGCGCGGTGTGATACCCGGCGGCCCGCAGCTGGTGGGCGAAGGTCGGTGTCGAGGCCGTGAAGTCGTCCCCGTTGTCGAAGCAGCCGATGTCCGAGGGCATGCGCCCGGTCATCATCGAGGCGCGGGACGGTGCGCACAGCGGGGTCGTGCAATAGGCCCGATCGAACACGGCGGCGTCGGCCGCCAGGGCATCGATGTGCGGGGTGCGGGCGGCCGGGTCGCCGTAGGCGCCGAGCGCCTGGGCGGCCATCTGATCGGCCTGGATGATCACGATGTTCGGTCTCATGCTCGTGGCTCCTCTCGGGAAGATGCGGACTCGTTCTCCGCGTCGGTCGTCTCCTGCGTCGCAGCCGGGACGGTCTCGATCTCGCCGGTCTCGGGGTTCCAGCCGTCGGCCCATTGCCCGGTGTCGAAGTCGAAGCCGACCGGCTCCCCCTCCTCATCGGTGCGCTGGTACCACTCGGTGTAGTCGGCGTGCGTCGAATCGACGTCGGCGCCGGCGCCCTCGCCCGGCTCGGTGGGGATCACCTGCAGGCTGAAGTCGTCGTCGTAGCGGTCCACACCGTCGACCACGGCGTTGCTGACCACGACCTCGGCGTACTCCTGGCGCAGGGTGTGCGGGTCGGTGCGCAGCTCCCGGAACCAGGCGACGATGATCAGCAGCATCACCAGGGCGAAGGGCACCGCGGTGATGATCACCAGCGACTGCAGGCCGGCGAGTGCGCTCTCGTCGCCCAGCAGCAGCATCACCAGGGCGATGCCGCCCATCACCAGGCCCCAGAACACGACCACGAGCTTCGGCGGGCTCTGACTGCCCCGGGTGGTGAGGATGCCCATCACCACCGAGGCGGAGTCCGCAGCGGTGATGAAGAAGATCGCCAGGATCACCATGATCAGAAGCGGCAGCACTCCGGCCAGAGGCAGGTTCTCCGTCATGGAGAACAGCACCTGGGCCGGATTCACCGAGTCCATCTCGCCGAGGTTGCCCTCGCGGTACATCGAGATCGCGGTGCCGCCCATGATCCCGTAGGCCACGAACAGCAGCGAGGAGGGGATCAGGATGACGCCGAGCACGAACTGGCGGATGGTGCGCCCGCGGGAGATGCGCGCGATGAAGATGCCCACGAAGGGCGACCAGGAGATCCACCAGGCCCAGTAGTAGACGGTCCAGGCGGACTGGAAGTCCAGGGTGTCCGAGCCCCAGGAGGCCGAGCGCGCCATCATCTCGAACATGGAGCCGATGTACTCCATGACGGCCGACGGCAGCAGGTTCAGCAGGAACAGCGTGGGTCCCAGGAGGAACAGCAGTCCGGCGAAGCCGAGGGTTAGCACGATGTTGGTGTTGGAGAGATAGCGGATGCCGCGGGAGACGCCGGAGACGGCGGAGATCACGAAGCCGACCGCGAGCACGCCGATGATCAGCACGATCATGGTGTTGGTCAGTTCGGAGGCACCGGAGACGATCACCACGCCCTCGCCGATCTGCAGCACGGCGATGCCGAGGGCGGCGGCGGTGCCGAACAGGGTCGCGATGATCGCGAACATGTCCACCAGCTGCCCGGCCCAGCCCTCGGTGTGCCGCTTGCCGAACAGGCGCTCGAAGATCGAGGACATCAGCAGCGAGCGGCCACGCCGGTAGGCGGCGTAGGCGACGGCACCGCCCACCAGGGCGTACATCG
>JAKDUN010000468.1 GCA_030457675.1 Brachybacterium sp.
GCCTGGGTGCCTGGGTGCCTGGGTGCCTGGGTGCCTGGGTGCCTGGGTGCCTGGGCGGGCTTGCGTGCCCCGGGTCCGCGACGGGCGGCGTCAGCTCCGGGCGTCCTCGGCGCGCAGGCCGGTCCAGTTGTCGCCGGTCTCGAACCTGTAGGTGTCGTCGAAGGCGCCGGATGCCGCCGCGGCGGCGGCGACGCGGGCGGCGTGCGTGGGCGCCTCGGGGACGTCGGCCGGACGGCGGGCGTCGAGCTCGCGGCGCAGCACCGGGACCACCTCGGTGCCCAGCATCTCGATCTGCTCCAGGACCGTCTTCTGCGGCAGCCCCGCATGGTCCATGAGGAACATCTGGCGCTGGTAGTCGCCTACGTTGTCCGCCATGGTCAGGTAGCGCTCGATGATCTGCTCGGGTGAGCCGACGGTCAGCGGGGTCTGCGCGGTGAAGTCCTCCATCGACGGGCCGCCGCCGTAGACCGGGGCGTTGTCGAAGTAGGGGCGGAACTCGTTGATCGCGTCCTGGGAGTTCTTGCGCATGAACGCCTGGCCGCCGAGGCCCACGTAGGCCTGGTGGGCCTTGCCGTGGCCGTAGTGCTCGTAGCGCTCGCGGTACAGCTGGACCATCTGCTTGGTGTGGCTCATGGGCCAGAAGATGTTGTTGTGCAGGAAGCCGTCGCCGTAGTAGGCCGCCTGTTCGGCGATCTGCGGCGAGCGGATGGAGCCGTGCCACACGAAGGGGGCGACGCCGTCCAGGGGGCGCGGGGTGGAGGTGAACTGCTGCAGCGGGGTGCGGAAGTTCCCTTCCCAGTTCACGACGTCCTCGGTCCACAGCCGGCGCAGCAGATCGTAGTTCTCGATCGCGATCTCGACGCCCTTGCGGATGTCCTGCCCGAACCAGGGGTAGACCGGGCCGGTGTTGCCGCGGCCCATCACCAGATCGACGCGGCCGCCGGTGAGGTGCTGCAGCATCGCGTAGTCCTCGGCGATCTTCACCGGGTCGTTGGTGGTGATCAGCGTGGTCGCGGTGGAGAGGATGATCTTCTCCGTCTGCGCGCCGACGTAGGCCAGCGTGGTGGTCGGGGAGGAGGTCACGAACGGCGGGTTGTGGTGCTCGCCGATCGCGAAGACGTCCAGGCCCACCTGCTCGGCGAGCTTGCCCTGCTCGACCATGGACTTCAGGCGCTCGTTCTCGGTGGGCACCTTCCCCGTGGTGGGATCGGGGGTGATGTCGGCGATGGTGAAGATTCCGAACTGCATGGCGGCGGCTCCTTGAGTGGTGCGTCGGGTCCTCGGTGGGGCGCACAGGGGGTTGCAGTCCCCGCGAGGGCTCACCGTCCGAAGTTGCTACAACTTTAAACTATCTCTCCGTGGGGTGCAACTCCCAGGTGACGCCCGTCGCCCCGGGCGGGCCGCGCGACGGTGGAGGCCGACGACCTCCCGAAATCGGTCGTCCGTCGGGAGGTCCGATGACAGGATGGTGTGTCATGACCTCACAGAGCATCGAGACACTGCTGGACGCGACCCGATTGGCCGGGCTGGAGACCACCGAGGGCGGCCGGATCCTCGCGAAGGTCTCGTGCCCGGACGCGAAGGGCACCGCCTACCGCAGCGCCCTCGTCGAGATCGACGACGAGCAGCTGCTCCCGCTCACCCGCGGCGCGGCCTCCGTCGGCGCGGTCGCCGCCGCCGAGGACGGCACCACGTTCTTCACCGCCAAGCGCGTGGGGGAGGACGGCGAGGAGGGCGAGGACGCCCAGCTCTGGGCGCTGCCCGTGCGCGGCGAGGCCCGCGAGCTCGCCTCCCGCCCCGGCGGCTTCGGCGGCCTCTCCGTGGCCGGTCGGCACCTGGTCGCCGAGCTCGAGGTGCACTCCCAGGCCTCCGACGAGGCCGAGCACCGCGAGCTGAGCACCGTGCGCAAGGATGCCAAGGTCACCGCCGCACTCCATGCCGGCTTCCCCACCCGCTACTGGGACCACGACCTCGGCCCCACCCGGCCCGGGGGGGCGGGGGCCGCCCGGCCCCCCCCACACCGCCCCCCCCCCG
>JAKDUN010000469.1 GCA_030457675.1 Brachybacterium sp.
CGGTCGCGCGGCTGCACGCCTCGCTGCTGGCCGCGATGCCCACGGGCACCTTCACCGGTGTGGACCGGGTGACGATGCTCGAGTTCCTCGAGCGGCATGCGCCGACGGAGGCGGCCGACGGGGCGCGGCAGGATCCACATGGACCCCCTACCCGCGGGTGACCTCGATCAGCAGCAGCGCGGCGAGCGCGGCGTAGACCGTGCCGGCGGCCCCGTCCAGAGCCATGCGCACGCTGCGCCTCCCGAGCACGGCGTCCCGGAAGAGTCCGGCGGCACTGCCGATGGCGAGGTCCGTGACCAGTCCGGTGAGCTGCAGCAGCAGACCGAGCATGAGGATCTGGGCGAAGGGATGCTCGTCCGCCGACCCCAGGAACTGGGGCAGGAAGGCGACGAAGAACAGTGCGATCTTGGGGTTGGTGAGGTTCACGACGAAGCCACGGCGGAACACGTCGGGGGCGGCGCGGCCTCCTGCGGTCTCGGGCTCCGCCAGGGTTGCTCCGGCATTCCGCCACGTCGTGTACGCGAGGAACAGCAGATACCCCGCGCCCGCGACCCGGATCGCGTCGAGCGCGGCCGGCACCTGGGTCAGTGCGACCCCCAGTCCCGTCGCCGCGACGAGCACCCAGATGGTCATCGCGGAGGTGACGCCGAACGCTCCGCGGACCGCCGCGGAGCGACCCTGGTTGATCCCGGTCGCGACCAGGAACGCCATGTCCGGTCCCGGAGTCACCAGGATCACCAGCACCGCCACCAGGAATGCCGGCAGGACGGACACATCGAGCACTTCGCCACCTCAGACTCTCCGCGGGAGAATCTCCCGAAATTCTTGCCCTCACCTGGGCCAAGAGAGAAGGTAGAGGGTGGCGATGTGGCGCCGCAATCCCCGAGTTGTCGGCAGAATGCGGGATGCTCCAGCACTTTGCCGGGTGGCGTTACGCTGACTGCGTGCTCGACGACCTGGACTATCGCCTCATCGCTCTCCTGCGCTCCGACAGCCGCACCCCGGTGGCGGCCCTGGCGCGGGAACTGGGGATCAATCGCTCTACCGTCACCTCTCGGATCGACCGCCTCGTGGACACCGGGGTGATCGAAGGATTCACCATCCGGGTCAGCGGCGATCTCGAGCACGACTCCGTCCAGGGCGTCATGCTGGTGGCCACCGAGACCCGCCGCAATCACGACATCGTCCACGAGATCCGCGGCTACCCGGAGGTCGAGCAGTTCCACTCGACCACCGGAACCTGGGATCTGGTGATCCAGCTGCGCTGCCGCAACCTCTCCGAGTTCGATCTCGCGCTGGAGCGCGTCCGCGCGATCCCGGGCGTGACCTCCACGCAGACGAGCCTGCTGTTCAGCTCGCTGCGCACCGCGTAGAAGTCACGATCGCGGGCGGGCGCTCATGTCTCCACGAGGCGGGCGAAGATCACGGTGTTGTCGAGATGGTGCTCATCTGCATCGAGGTCGCCGCTGCAGGTGATCACTCGCAGCTCCGGCCCGTCGGTCCTGCCGTAGACGGCGACCGTGGGGAACTCGTCCTTGGGGTACCGGGCCGCGTCGTACACCTCGAAGGTCGCGACGGTCCCGTCCTGCCGATCCACCTCGATGCGCTCACCGGGCTGCACGGCCCCGAGCTCGAAGAAGACCGAGGGATCTCCACGCCAGGTCACGTGGCCCTCGATGACGGCCGGCCCGGTCTCGCCCGGGGTCGGCGAGCCGTCGAACCAGGCCGCGAGATCCGCCTGCTCACCGCGAGGGGCGAGCAGCTCCCCGTCGTCGCCGAGCCCGATCGGGAAGACCTTCTCGTCGACGCCGATCGCGTCGATGCGCAGCCCCGTCGGCTCGGAGGCCGAGAGCGGTTCCGCGGCCGTCGCGTCGGGCGCGGCCGGCTGCTGCGAGGGTTCGGCCGCCTCGGTGGACGGCACGGCCGACATCTCACCGCCCCCACCGTCCGACGGCTCCGTGCCGCCGTCCGACATCGGGCCGCTCGTACGCAGTGCGGGCTCCGGAGGGGCACCGTCCTGATCGGCCAGCGCG
>JAKDUN010000470.1 GCA_030457675.1 Brachybacterium sp.
GGATCACGATGCGCTCGAACCCGGGCGCGTACTCGCCGTTGTACTCGGGGTTGGGCACGAGCACCGCGCGGGAGGTGATGTCCATCGAGTCCAGCAGGTAGGGTCCGGAACCGGCGGAGGCGCTTCCCAGGAAGTCCTCGGCGGCGTCGTCGTCTCCCGTGGTGCCGCCGTTGTCCTGGACCAGCTCCGAGTTGAGGATGGACAGCGCCGGGTTCGTGACGATCGCGGGCAGCTCGAGGGAGGGGTCCTCGGTGGTGAGGGTGATGGTCATGTCGTCGACCTTCTCGACGGTGATGCCGTTCATCAGGAAGTTCGCTTTGGACTCGGTCATCCCCTGCACGCGGGTCAGGGAGAAGACGACGTCGTCGGCGTTCACGGTGGAGCCGTCGGAGAAGGTGCGCCCCTCGGCCAGGGTGAACGTGAAGGACGTCGCGTCCTCGTTCTTCTCCATGGTGGCCAGCGAGGGGATCGGCTCGTCCTCCTCGGAGCCCTCGAAGGTGAGGAGCGTGTCGTAGACGGCGTGCAGCATCATGTTGCCGGTGGGCACGTAGTTGCGGCCCGGGTCCCCGGTCTCGAGGGAGAACGCGGTGTCGATCACCAGCGTGGACGAGCCTTCCCCGCCGCCCCCGCCCCCGGAGGAGCCACCGGCGGAGTTGCCGCCGGAGCAGCCGGCCAGTGCGAGGCTCGCGCCGAGCCCGAGAGCGATGACGGTGCGACGAGAGGTGCGGTGCACGGAAGCCTCCAACGGTGGGTCACCCGCGATGGACGGGTGGTGGAACTGCGGGTGTGACAGGGAACTATATGTCCTCCCTCACGACCCGGATCGATCATCTCTACCTACTGAGACGTCACCTGCGGCAGAATGTCCAGAATGAACAGCGATCCGACGAGGACTTCAGGACGTTCCGCCGCAGGAATCGACGACATCAGCTTTCGCATCCTCCAGGTGCTGCGAGATCACGGTCGAATCTCGATAGCGGCACTGGCCCAGGAGGTGGGCGTGTCCCGGTCGAACGCCTATGCGCGGGTCGAGGCGCTGACGGACGCAGGGGTCATCACCGGCTACGCCGCGCAGATCGATCCGGTGAGGGCCGGCCTCGGGGTCTGCACCCTGGTGTTCGTGACGGTGCACCCGCAGCGGCTGCCGGAGTTCCTGGAGGAGATCTCGGGGATCCCGGATGTGGAGTCCGCCAAGATCACCACCGGCGAGCACGACGTCATGCTGCTGACGCGCGGGGCGGACGTCGAGGGCGTGCACAGCTTCGTGGTGGGCGTGGTGGCAGCGCTGCCGCAGGTCAAGAGTGTGGAGACGGTGCTTGTACTCGACGAGGTGTTCGACCGGGGCCGGCTGCTGCCGCCGGATCTGGGCGATCACCAGCAGGTGGCGGCCGAGCGGGGGCTGCTGCGCTACACCCGCACCAATCCGGACCGGCCCAGCAGCATCGACTGAACCGCAGGCGGCCGACGGGTCGGGCGCACGCTCAGACCTGCAGGCAGACGCTCTCATGGGCCGCGCCGTCCTTCGTGAACTCCTCGATCAGCGCGATCGTGCCGTCGCGCTCCTCGACGCGGCTGGTCGCCTCCCCGCGCACCACGCTGCGATCGGCGACCAGCTCATGGGCGAAGGAGATCGCGAGCTCCGTGCCGGCCAGCTGCCCGACGAAGCGACCTTCGGTGACCGTGTCCCCGGTGTAGCTGCCCCATACCAGTTCGCCCTGCTGGTGGTAGACGAAACGGGTGGGGGAGGTCGGGTCCACGACGGAAGCGGTGGAGGAGGCCATGTCGAAGACGAGGCCGTCGAGAGAGAGGGAGGAAGGGGTTGGCATGGGGTGAGTATGGCGCACCCGGAGGAGGCGTGCGAAGGCGGGAGCGCGGTGCTGTCACACGCGGCCTCGGGAGCTCTCGGCCGTAAGGTGGCGGACGCCTGTCGAACTCTCCGGGGTTTGTGCGTCTTGGCTCCCGCGTAAACTCAATGTTATGTCGCAGGACATCGGTGACAGTTCTGTATCAGGACATCGGTGACACTTC
>JAKDUN010000471.1 GCA_030457675.1 Brachybacterium sp.
TGCGCCCGCCGCGCGCGGGCGCACCTCCCGGGGGGCTCACGCCACCGCCCCGGGGGGGGGCGGCAGCCGGGGGATGCCGCCCCCGCCGTCGTGCGAGGTCCCGTTCCCGGGGATCCGCCGGCCGCTCATCGGCTCAGCGGATCCCCAGGCTGCTGATCGGCTCAGCGGGCCCCGGGCTTGCCCGGGTTCGGATCGTCGATCGTGAACTGCGGGGAGGTGAAGGTCTCCCAGTGGTCCGGGTCCTCCGGATCACCGAGGGGCTTCAGCACCCGCATCTCCAGGAGGTACTCCCCGTTCTTCACCGTCTTGGTCTTCTGGTTCTTCAGCGCGTAGCTGCCGTCCCAGCCGTAGACCTCGGGTGCCGCGGAGCGACCCAGGTGGTCACCCTCGTCGATCAGGCCGACGGAGGGGTTGACCGGCTTGGCCTTCCCGCCCCCGTTGATCTTGTACGCGTCGATCTCGAGACGCTCGACGGGGTAGCCGAAGTAGTACGCGATGTAGGGGATGTCCCCGTTCTGCATCGTGTACGTGTGGCCGCCTTCGGGATCCAGCAGCACGCTGCCGGCCCCATCGCTCACGCCGAGGACGGGCAGGCCCATCCCCTGGTCATCGAGCACGGGCAGCGCCTGGTAGTCACCGGAGAGCCCGGCGAAGGGGACGACGATGTCATCGTCCGCACCGCTCAGGGTGACCCAGCCGCCATAGATGAAGCCATCCTCCCCGAAGTCCTCGCCGAGGGTGACGGTGAGCTCGGTGCTGCTGTGCGCCGCGACCGTGACCGAGTCCGCGCCGGGCTCGGCGATGGCCGTTGCGTCGTAGAACCCGGGGTTGTACGTCGGGTGGCTGGTGGCGATGCCGTGGCGGATGCCGACCGCATAGGTCTGCTCCACATCGGAATCGTTGCTGACGGTGAGCGTGACGGTCTGGGGGCCGTCCTCGCCCTCGCCGAGGGAGATCGAGGCCTCGTCGACCCGGGTGGCGGTATGCACCGCGCCGACCATGTCCAGCAGGCCTGCGCCCTGACGGTGGACCGGCTCGAGGTAGCCGAGGTCCGGCATCAGCGACCAGGTCACCGGGTCTGCCGTGTTCATCATCGTGGTCTTCACGTCACCGGGTGCGAGGTCCGGAGCCGACTCCAGCAGCAGGGCCGCCGCACCGGCGACGTGCGGGGCCGCCATCGAGGTGCCCGACTTGGAACCGTGCCCGCCCTGCTCGAGCGGGATCGTGGACCAGATCGAACCGCCCGGGGCGGCGAGATCGGGCTTCAGCTGCAGCTCTGCGGTGAGGCCGTAGGACGAGAAGTCCGAGACCAGACCACCGGTGGGGTTCTCGAAGACCGCGGCCCCCTCCTGCCAGGCCCAGGTCACGTCACCGGCGGCGAGCGCCTCCTGCAGGGCGAGGCCGTCGGCCTGGCCGACCATGACCACGGGAACGGTGATCGCCGGGTCGCCCTCGACGGTGGGGTTCACGACGCCGACGGCATTGTTGTAGAGGATCACGGCGTCGTAGCCGGCCTCCTGACCCGCGAGCGCCTTGAGGTGGAAGGAGCAGGTGCCGCGCTCGATGAGCAGGGCCTGGCCCGCTCCGGTGGCCGGCGGGACCACGGAGGAGTCGCAGCCCTGTGCCGCCTCGGTGCCCGGGGCGCCGGCGGAGACCAGCGCGAGCTCGCCGGAGGTCGGGACGGCGGCGGTGCTGCCGGTGGCCGGGCCGTAGGCGATCTCCTCCCCCGCCGCGGTGGCGTAGGGCGCACGGCGGTCGGTGTTGTCCACCGAGGCGACCGTGATCGCGTCGCCGGCGACGCCGGGGGCGCCGCCGGAGAAGGTGCCGGCGGTGCCCTCATTGCCCGCGGAGATGACCATGGTGACGCCGTTGTCGGTCATCACGTCGGACATCTGCGCGGTCGGGTAGTCCTGCCAGGTCACGAAGCTCGCGCCGAGGGACATGTTCACCACATCGGCGCCGTCGTCCATCGCCTGCTCCATCGCCTCGAGGATCACCTCGGTGCTGCTGGAGCCCTCGCAGCCGAA
>JAKDUN010000472.1 GCA_030457675.1 Brachybacterium sp.
TAGCGCATGTCGATCACGCCGGTGCCCACCTCGATGCGCTGGGTTCGTGCGGCGACCGCCGCGAGCAGCGGCATCGGGGAGGCGGACTGCTTGGCGTAATGGTGGACACGGAAGTAGGCGCCGTTGACGCCCAGCTCGTCCGCGCCGACGGAGATGTCGATCGCGTCGTGCAGCATCTGACGGGCGCTGAGACCGCCCTGGGCGGGACTGCCGCCGTAGTGGCCGAAACTGAGGAATCCGAAAGCTCGCATGGGGTCACCCTACCCAGTGGTTGAGGATTTAACGATGGGGTCCCTCCGTGGGGTCTGCGGGGCCGTGGTCGTCCGCGGTCACCGGCAGTGCGACCTCGCATCGCGGCATCGAGTCCGGGGCTTCCTGCATATAGATCTCCCGCGGAGGTCCGGCGGGTGTGAGGTCGAGCTTCCGGGCACGACTCCGGACCGCATCGAAGGCGCCGAGGATCCCGGGGAACTGCACATCCTCCGAGAGGACTCGTGTGAACAGCTGGGTGTGCTCGGGCTCCATGCGGTGGGCGCGCGTCGGATCGCGGATCGGTACGCAGACCTCGACGGGTCCGTCGGACTCCCATCCGACCTGACCGTGGTAGATCACGACGGATTCGCCCACGGCACCTCCACGCTCGTCGGCGAGCTGGAAGAGCCGGGTGGCGCTGGAGCGGATGACCTCGGGCAGCTCGCGGGCGGACGTGTGCTGGGTCGAGGTCAGGACCGCACGGGCCGCTACGGTGCGCAGCGAGACCTCGAACCGTGAGGAGTCGGGTTGGTCGGCCCCCTCCAGGGAGCCCTCCACAGTGACGGCGTGCTCCAAGAAGCGACCCAGGGACCGTCGGCGGGCGTGCTGCGCCTCGTCGGTCTGTCGATAGAGCGCCACGTGCGCCGAGCGCTCCGCCGCAGACAGCTCCAGGAGCTCCCTGATCTGCTCGAGGGGCATGTCGATGCGGCGGAGCATCATGATGAGGCGGGCGTCCTCGATCTGGGAGCGGCTGTACTTCCGATAGCCGTTGAACGGATCGACCGCGTCGGGGGAGAGGAGGCCGTTGTGGTCATAGAGGCGCAGCGCCTTGGGGGACAGCCATGTGACTGTCGCGAACTCCCCGATCGTCATCAGCTCGTCCATGGCCCCTCCTCGGAGTCCAGCCTATCGGGGGGCCCGGTCCGTCATGCGGTCTTGAACAGCAGGTCCGTGACCCATTTCGACGGGTCCGGCTCTTCGATGGGGTCGGTGAGAAAGTGCTCGGCGTGACCGGTCCACTGCCCGCCGCAGTCCATCGGGAGGGCGGCAGCGAGCCTGTGCCCATGGTCCGTGGCCCACGTTCTGACCTCCTCGTACGCTGCAGGGATGGCGTCGGGGCCGCCGGTGTGGCGACCGACGACGTAGGTGCCCGCCGGGAGCTCGCCGAGGACGAGGCCCTCGGAAGGCGTCGACGGGGCGGCGATCGGCACCGCGACGGTGAGATCGACGGCGTCGTCGGGGCCGCTGATGTGCCGATAGACGTACAGCGGCCCGCCGAGCGGCGCGATCTGGTGCTCGGCCAGCCATTGGTAGATGCGCGGGATGGCCTGGTTCGGCCCGCCGGGGGCGCCGAACTCCGCGAACCGCGAGGTGAAGGGTGCGCCGATGTAGTGGACTGCTGGCCGCTCCTCGGCGGCGATGTGGAGTGCCATGAGTGCACGTCCTCCTCTGTGGTGGTGGCAGGTGGCCTGGTGGCCACCTGGGACGACTCGACACCTTCCCTCAGGGGCAAGGTCAAGCGCTCGGTCGGTCCGCACCGGTGGAGGTCATCCGTCGAGGTCGCGACCCCCGAAGAGCTCGCGCACCAGCGGGGTGTTCTCGCGGAAGGTGGCCTCGAGCAGCTCAGCAGTGGCGGGATCCTCGCTCTCGGCGGGCAGCTGCAGACCGAGGATCGTGCTGACCAGCATGCCGTTGCCCAGAAAGGCGGTCGCGCGCTCCATGGACAGGCCCGCCTCCTCGCGCAGGATCGCGAGGATGCGCAGGAATCCGGC
>JAKDUN010000084.1 GCA_030457675.1 Brachybacterium sp.
CCGGCACCGATGAGGGCGGAGGGACCGACGCCCGGCGCTGCGCCCCGGCCCGGCGGGGCGGCCGCGCGGCGCTGGGCAGCGGCCAGCAGCTCGAGGGCGAGGGCGTCGTTGCGACGATGGCAGGGCGCGTCGGTGCGGGGACGGGCGAAGGCGCCCAGCGGCATCTCGGAGGTCCAGGGGCCCAGCGCCCAGAGGGTCTCGTGCGCGCTCCCGTCGGGGCGGATCACCCGGTGCCGTGCGTCGACCTCGAGGGTGCCCGGCGAGGTCACCGCCTCACGGCCCACCGCGGTGGCCTCATCGATCAGGGCGCGCAGCAGCGGATTCGTGGAGTGCGTCAGGGTCGCCGTCGGCAGGAAGGCGTCCACCAGCGCGTCCGCCGTCACCCTCACCCCGGCGGCGCCGCGGGCGGTGAAGCGACCGGCGCTCTCATCGGCCGTGACCGCGGTGCGGGGGCCGAGGAAGTGCACCACTCCGGCGCGCTCGAGGGCGAGCAGCTGGCGGAGGCGATGCGGGGGCGGGCCGGAGTCGACGAAGCTGAACAGCGAGTGCCACCAGCGCGGGTAGCCGCCGGCCGCCCCGCCGCGCAGCCGGGAGGTGGGCAGCTGGTCCACGAGCACGCCGTGCAGGCGCAGCAGCAGCTGGAACAGGGCGCGGGCAGAGGTGGCCTCGCCCTGGGTGCGGGAGCGCAGGTCCTGCTCGATGTGGCGCACCACCGCGTCACGGGTGACCTGCGGGTGCCCGTCCCCGTGCAGCCCGGACAGGGGATCGTCGAGCCAGGCCAGCGGCTCCTGACCGACGGCGTCGGCCGGGGCGTCCGGGACCTGGTGGCGGATCTCGGCGGCGATCAGCGGCACCACATCGGCACGGAAGTCGAGTCGACCCTCGCCGTCCTCCAGCGCGGAGAGGTTCTCGGCGGTGACGTGCACGAGCTCTCCGAGGCCGGCCGGGGCCCCCTCGTCGCGGACCTTCGAGTGGTAGGGCACGCCGCGGCGCGAGCCCACCCACAGCCTCGGCTCCTGCCCCGAAGGGTGATAGCGGAGCCGGTCGGGCTCCCCCGGCCGCGGGTCGGGAGTGAAACGGCCGCCGCGCCCCTCGGTGAGCAGCGCCATCAGGTCGATGAAGGCCAGGCCCATGCCGCGCACGATCACGTCCTGATCGGGGGCCAGGAGGTGCAGCGGGGCGTCGGCCGCCTGCGAGGGCGAGAGGTAGGCGGCCCCGTGGCGGCGGGCGAAGGCGGCCAGCTCATGACGGGCGGCGGAGGGGCGGGAGTCCGTGTGCCCGGCGGCCAGCAGCAGCAGATCCGCGGCCAGCGGGGCACGGTCCTCGAGCTCCACGCTCCAGCCAGCCCCGGCTCCGGCCAGATCCGCAGGAACGTCAGATTCTGTACCGGATTCAGCGGTATATGGCATGGAACCTGCCGATCCCGCTCCCTGGGTGCGGTGACCCGCGGGGTGCACGGCAGTGGCGGTGGTGCGGTGCACGGTGACCGTGACCGTCTCCGGCAGTGCCGCGAGCACCTGCCCGAAGAACCACTCGAGGTAGAGAGCCTGCACCCGCCGGCTGGCGAAGTCCGTGGCCTGCAGCGCCTCGATCTCGGCGAGCCGTTCGGTGCCCGCGGTGGGGGCGGAGATCTCGCCGCGGCGGATCCCCTCGGCCCACTCGGCGAGCGACGGGCCGGCCACGATCGGACCCTCGCAGGTCACGGTCTCGTCGGTGAAGATCGAGACGTCGGCGGCACGGGAGTTCATCAGCAGCAGCGGGCTCTCCGCGGCACGCCAGATCCGGCCGGAACCGGGCATGTGCGGATCCACCACGTCCACGTGCAGCGGAGCGGTGGCGAGGTGCGCCGCGTGTGCGGGCTGGGTGGCGCTCGCGGCGAGCCGCTCGAGCACACCGATCGCGCGCGGACCGCCGCCGACGAGGACGAGACGGGTGCTCGCCGCTGCGCCGCTGCCCGCCGTGCTGCGCGCATCCGTGCTGGTCTCCGCGGTGCTGCTCACTGCTGTGCCGAGGGAGTTCATCCGTCGGAATCCCTTCTGAGGTGCTTCTGTGTCGCATGATGACGGGTCATATCCCCCGCCTTGCATCTCCATTAGGTTTACTTATAGCGTCGGATCCTGCAAGCGGGGACCGCTCCCTGATTCATCTCCCGTCACGGAAGGCACTCCATGACCTCCTCCGTCGTCTCTGCCGAGACCACCCGCCGCACGCCCGGGGCCATCGCGCCCGCCGGGCATGCCCCGGCGACGGGAGCGCAGGAGATGTCGTGCCGTCCCGAGCAGGCCCCGCCGGAGGATCTCTCGCACCTGCGGGTGGTCCCGGCCCGGCATCCGGGCCGGGCAGTGCTCGCCGTGGTCGTCGGCCTGGTGGTCGCCGCCGTGCTCTACTCCTTCGTGACCAACCCGCGCTGGGAGTGGGGCGTGGTCGCTGAGTGGTTCTTCGCGGAGTCGATCATCCGCGGGCTGCTGGAGACCCTGAAGCTCACCCTCCTGGCGGGCGCCGTGGGCTTCGGCCTGGGGCTCCTGCTCGCGCTCATGCGACTATCGCCCTCGACCCTGATATCGGGGGTGAGCTGGACGTTCTCCTGGATCTTCCGCTCCACGCCGCTGCTGGTGCAGCTGCTGCTGTGGTACAACCTCGGCTACCTCTACGAGCAGGTGCGGCTGGGGAACCCCTTCACCGGGCAGGCCGTCTTCGAGGCCCGCACCAGCGACCTGATGACCCCGCTGCTGGCGGCGGTGCTCGGGCTGGGCCTGCACCAGGCGGCCTATGCGGCCGAGATGATCCGCGGCGGCATCCTCTCGGTGGACCAGGGCCAGCTCGAGGCGGCCAGCGCCCTGGGCATCCCCGCCCGCGACCGGTCCCTGCGGATCGTGATGCCGCAGGCGATGCGGGCCATCCTCCCGCCCGCGTTCAACGAGATCATCGGCCTGGTCAAGGGCACCTCGATCGTCTACGTGCTCGCCCATGCGGAGCTGTTCTTCACCATCCAGCTGATCTACGGCCGCACCCAGGAGGTGCTGCCGATGCTGCTGGTGGCGACGCTCTGGTACGTGGTGATCACCTCGGCACTGTCCGTCGCTCAGTACTACATCGAGCGCCACTACTCCAAGGGAGCGGTGCGCACCCTGCCGCCCACCCCGCTGCAATCCCTGCGCGCCCGCCTGGCCCGGCTCCGCCCCGCTCCGACGGGAGCTGCCGCATGAACCTCCTGACCCTGCTGCGCCGACCCGACCGGGATGCCCGGGCTCAGAACCGTTACCCTGCCGGCCGCTCCGCGGACGCGGCTCCCGACCGTGCAGGCACCGATCCCGCCTCCCCGCGCGGCGGCCAGGTCGAGATCCGTGGCGTCCACAAGTCCTTCGGGGACCTCGAGGTGCTGCGCGGCATCGACCTGTCGATCAGCCCCGGCTCCGTCACCGCGATCCTGGGCCCCTCCGGCTCGGGGAAGTCCACGCTGCTGCGCACCATCAACCACCTCGAGCCGCTCACCCGGGGGCTGATCAGCGTGGACGGCGAGGTGATCGGATACCGCCGGGACGGGGACCTGCTGCACGAGCTGCACGAACGCCAGGTGCTGCGCCAGCGCGCTGCGATCGGCATGGTGTTCCAGAGCTTCAACCTCTTCGCCCACATGACGGCACTGGCCAACGTCGCCGAGGCGCCGCGACGCGCCCTCGGGGTGCCCCGGCGGGAGGCCGAGGCCCGGGCCCGGGAGCTGCTGGACCTGGTGGGCCTGGCCGAGAAGGCGGAGGTCTATCCGCGCCAGCTCTCCGGCGGCCAGCAGCAGCGGGTCGCGATCGCCCGGGCCCTCGCCCTGGACCCCAAGGTGCTGCTGTTCGACGAGCCCACCAGCGCCCTGGACCCCGAGCTGGTCGAGGAGGTGCTCGCGGTGATCCGCTCCCTCGCCCGCGCCGGCACCACCCTGGTGATCGTCACCCACGAGGTCCCCTTCGCCCGCGACATCGCCGACACCGTGGTCTTCATGGACCACGGCCGGATCGTTGAACAGGGCCCGCCCGCGGAGGTCCTGGACCATCCGCGCCATGAGCGCACCCGCGCCTTCCTGCACCGGGTGCGCACCGGGCTGGAGGCATCGCCCTCCGTCCCCGACGCGCCCACCGACCTGCCCCACCATCTGCCCGAGGACCACTGATGACCCACCGCCTCCACCCCGGCCGCACCCCGGATCGTCGCCCGTCGACCGATCGCCCGTCGGCCGGCCGCTCCCTGCCTTCCCGGCTGCTGTCCCGCCGCAGCCTCGCCGCCTCCGGTCTGCTGCTGCCCGCCGCCCTGCTCGCCGCCTGCTCCGACCCCGTCCCCGATGCTCTGGCCGATACCGGCTCCGAGGCGTCCGACGGGGGCGGTGCGGGTGATACCCGGATCGACACCTCCGGCGCCCAGGAGCTGATCCGCTCCGCGGCCGACGAGGAGATCGCGGCCCTGCTGCCGCGCGAGATCGCCGAGGCCGGCGTGCTGCGAGTGGGCATCAACGGCACCAGCTCGGCTCCGCTGTCCTTCCTGGCCGATGACAATCAGACCTACATCGGCTCCGAGATCGACATCGCCCGGATCGTGGCCGACACCTTCGGTCTCGAGTTCGAGCTGAAGCTGACCACCTGGGAGAACTGGCCGCTGAAGCTCGCAGCCGGGGAGTTCGACGTGGTCCATGCCAATATCGGCGTCAACGCCGAGCGGCTGGAGAAGTACGACTTCGCGTCCTATCGCGCGGCATACATGTCGTTCCTGACCCAGAAGGGGGCGGACTTCTGGCTGGAGGACGCCGAGTCCCTCAGCGGGAAGATCATCGCCGTCGGCGCCGCCACCAACCAGGAGCGGATACTGCTCGACTGGAACACGGAGCTGGAGGCCGCGGGCAAGGAGCCCGCGACGCTGAAGAACTACTCGACCAATGCCGACACCCTGCTGGCACTCGGCTCCGGGAGGGTCGACGGCTACCTCTCCCCCTACGCCTCGCTGAGCTTCATCGCCGCCCGTCGCGACGACTTCGAGCTGCAGGGCCGCATCAACGCCGGCTGGCCCGACGAGACGCTGGTCGCCGGAACCTTCGACCGCGGCAGCGGACTCGCGGAGCCGTACGCGGCGGCGCTGGACGCCGTGATGGCCGACGGCACCTACGACCAGGTGCTCGAGCGCTGGCAGATCACCGAGGAGTCCCTGCCCGACTCCCGCTCCCACACGAAGGAGAACCCGTGAGCACCACCACCGCTCATCCCTCCGCGGCAGACGCCGCGCCGCAGTCCGTCGCCGCGCCGTCCGCCGCGGAGCGGCCGTTGCCGGTGCTCGCCGTCGATCTGGTCACCGAGCCCGCGCTGCTGGGCGGCCTCGCGGAGCTGGCCCGCGACCTCGAGCAGGCCGGGGTCGGGGCCCTCACCCTCAGCGACGGCGGTCTGCACCCGATCCACGTGGCCGCCCATCTCGCGCCGTTGACGAGCAGCATCGGCCTGCTGCCGCGCACCGACGCGGTCTACGTGGAGCCGTTCCACCTGGCCACGCAGCTGATGAGCCTGGACCACCTCAGCCACGGCCGAGCCGGCTGGCTGCTGCGGGCCGAGACCGATCCCGAGGTGGCCGCGACCGTCGGCCGTACCGTCCTGGACCTCGCCGCGACCGCGCGGGAGGCGGCCGACGTGCTCGAGACCGCGCGCCTGCTCTGGGACTCCTGGGCACCGGACGCCGTGGTGCGGGACGTCGCGAGCGGGACCTACGTGGACGCCGCGCGCCTGCAGTACGTCGACGTCGAGGCGGAGACCTTCTCCGTGCGGGGTCCCGCGATCACCCCGCGCTCCCCGCAGGGCCTGCTGCCCGTGCTGCTCGCGGACACCGATCGCGCGGCCGCCGGCGAGCGCACCGCCGAACGGGCCGACGGGAGGGTGCTGGATCTGGACCTGAGCTCTGGCCTGACCATCGCGCAGGCCGCCGTCCGGATCCGGGAGGCCCTCGCCGCGGTACCCGCACCCGGGAGCTCGGCCGAGGGGGGCGCCGTCCTCGAGGACCCGGCCGACAGCGGTGCCGCTCCCGACGCCGCGGCCGTGCGCCTGGTGCGCCTGGTGGGCCTGGACCTGGAGGCCGACCCGCTGGGCACGGTCGCGGGCCTGACCGCGGACCTGCGCAGCGAGGGCCTGATCGCCCCGGCACCCACCCCCGGGCAGGACCTGCGCACGCGGCTCGGGCTGTCGCCTGCGCCGTTCCGCCTCGACCCCGCGCGACGCAGCGACCGCGCCCGCCTGTCCCGTGAGGAGTCCGCATGACCACTACTTCCCCCACCCGGCACCGGGCCCGGGCCGAGCGCCCTCTCTCTGCGGAGGCGGCCGCGCTCGCGACCGGCCCGGCCGCGCACCCGCTCCACCCCGACCACACCCCCACCGGACAGCTCGCCTTCGGCGCGTTCTTCCAGGGCGTGAACTCCTCGACCATCTGGCGCCTGCCCGCCAGCGGCGACCAGGTGGCGTGGGACTCCTTCGAAGCGCTGGTGCGCACCGCGGAGCGCGGGAAGTTCGCGGCCTTCTTCCTCGGCGAGGGGCTGCGGCTGCGGGAGCACCGCGGTGTCCCCTTCGAGCTCGACGTGGCCGGCCGCCCCGATGCCCAGACGCTGCTCGCAGCCCTGGCCGGGGTGACGGAGAGGATCGGTCTGGTCGCCACCCAGAACACCACCTACAACGATCCGGTCGATCTCGCCCGGCGCCTGCAGACCCTCGACCTGCTCTCCGGGGGCCGCGCGGGATGGAACATCGTCACCACCGACAACGCCTGGACCGGGGAGAACTTCCGCCGCGGCGGCTACCTCGACCACGCCGACCGGTACCTCCATGCTGAAGCATTCGTCCAGGTGGCCGGGCAGTACTGGCGGGGCGAGAGGATCGCACACGACGGCGCCCACTACACCGTGCGGGCCCAGGGCGAGCTGCCGCGCTCGGCCCAGGGGAGCCCGGTGCTGTTCCAGGCCGGAGCCTCCCCCGACGGGCAGGACTTCGCCGCCCGCACGGCGGATGTCATCTTCTCCCCGCACGGCACCCTCGAGGCCGCGGCCCATTTCCGTCGCAGCATCGTCGAGCGCACCGTCGCCGCGGGCCGAGATCCCGCCGGCGTGAAGATCCTGCCCGGAGCCGAGATCATCCTGGCCGCCACCGAGGCGGAGGCCGAGGAGAAGGTGCGCTGGGTGCGGGACCAGCAGGTCGGGCCCGAGCAGGCGATCGCCCTGCTCGAGCAGTACTGGGGCCGGGACCTCTCCGCCTTCGACCCCGACGGCCCGCTGCCGGACGTGCCCCCGGAGGTGGCGGAGTCCGGGGTGACCCGCGGCGCCGGCTTCCAGTTCGCCAAAGCGGAGGAGCTCACCCGCACCTGGCGCGAGGAGGCCACCCAGAAGGGCCAGTCGATCCTCGAGTTCGCCCGGGCGAAGGCGGGCGCCCGTCGCGGCACCTTCACCGGCAGCTACGACACGGTCGCCGATCGGCTCGAGGAGTTCGCCCGGCTGGGCGCGATCGACGGCCTGAACATCACCCCCTGGCTGATCCCCTCGGGACTGGACGACATCGTGGACGAGCTGATCCCCCGCCTGCAGGAGCGCGGCGTGTACCCGTCCGACTACGCGGGCTCGACGCTGCGGGAGAACCTGGGGCTGCCGGCGGTGTGACCCCTGAGGCGCTGCCTGCAGGTCTGAGCCCTGAGGCGCTGCACGCAGGTCTTGGGCGCTGCCGGCGGTGTGACCCCTGAGGCGCTGCACGCAGGTCTGCGGCGCAGCACGCACCAGGTGCCTCTCCTCACCGAGGCGTAGATGACGTGCCGCAAGCACCACCTTGCGGCACGTTGTCCACGCCTCGCCACGTCTCCCCGCTCCCCCACCCCATCGAGCCGTAGGAAACGCCCTGCACAGCAGGGCATGCAGTACGTTTCCTACGCCTCACCACATCCCCCGCGCACAAACTACGCCTCACCACATCCCCCGCGCACAAGCTACGGCTCACCACATCCCCCCGCGCACAAGCTACGGCTCACCGCCCGGGATGCGGACCGCTGTCCGGTCTCGCACGGCTCGGCGGCACTTGCCGGGCGGCCGGGGCAGGGCCAGGCTGAGGGGGTGGGCTCGTCGGCGTCTTCCCCGCCTTCCGGGCCTACGACGCCCGCGCCGAGATCCGCTTCCTGTGCGACGTGCTCGGCTTCGTCGAGACCCTGGTGGTGCCCGGCGAGGGCGATTCGATCGCGCATGCCCAGCTGGACTGGCCCGGCGGTGGCGCGGTCATGCTCGGCACCGATAGGCCCGCCGGGGAGTACCAGCGCGAGCCCGGGACCCTCGGCGCATACCTGGTGATCGACGACGCCGGAATCGAGGCGCTCGTGGACCGGGCGAAGGCCGCCGGTGCTCGGATCGACCTGCCGCTGCGCGCTCCGGAGCACGGTGGCCGGGACGTCACGATCGCCTCCCCGGAGGGGAACCTGTGGAGCATCGGCACCTACCCGGGCGAAGCTGCCGCCACCACGTCCTGACCCCGACCCCGACCCGGCCCCGAGCAGTGTGCCCGAACCCATAAGCCAGGCTTGCCACCTGCGCCTACCATGGGGGCATGGATCCTCGCAGGCTGCTCATCTTCCGCACCGTGGTGCGCAACGGCTCGATCGGTGCCGGCGCCCGTGAGCTGGGCTGGACGCAGCCTGCGGTCTCGCAGCACCTCGCGGCGCTCGAGAAGGAGGTGGGCACGCAGCTGCTGCTGCGCTCCTCCGCCGGGATCACGCCCACCGAGGCGGGGGCCCGGCTCGCCGCGCACGCCGAGGCGATCGCGGCCCAGCTGCACGCCGCCGAGGAGGAGCTCGCCGACATCACCGCCCTGCGCCGCGGCACGGTGAAGTTCGGGACCTTCCCGTCGGCCGCGGCGATGGTGCTGCCACCGGTGCTGAACCGGCTCTCGGAGACGGCGCCGGAGCTGGACGTCACCTTCTCCGAGCTCGAGCCGCCGGACGCGGTCATCGCGCTGCGCGAGGGCGAGCTCGATCTCGCGCTGGTGTTCCGCTACCCCTGCTCGGACATCGGGGACGAGGGCACCTTGGAGTGGACCCCGCTGATGGAGGACCGGGTGATGGCGGTGCTGCCGCGCGACCATCCCCGGGCCGAGGACCCCGATCTCACCCTCGGCGACCTCGCGAAGGATCCCTGGATCGCGGGCTGCGAGCGCTGCCGGGCGAACCTGCTCTCCAGTGCGCGCCGCGCCGGCTTCTCCCCGCGGGTGCGCCATTCGACCGACGACACGATCGTGGTCCAGCAGCTGATCATGCACGGCGGCGGGGTGGCCCTGATGCCGGAGACCGCTCTGGAGGCGGCGCCGTCGGCCGATGTGGTGGTGCGCGCGATCCCGGACCTGGACAACCGGATGATCGGCCTGCTGAATCGGCGCGGCGCGCTGGCCATCCCGGCGGTGGGCGCCCTGCGCGACGCACTGGTGGCCGAGACCACAGAGCGCCTGGCCACGGCGGTGATGATCTGAGCACCGAGGAGCCGAGCCCGAAGAGCGCCCGCGTTCCGGCACGGGCCTGGCTGCGACCCGCCGTGCTGCTGGTGGGCGGGCTGCTGCTGGCCGGGGTGCTGATCCTCGCCGAGCAATGGATCGGTGCCGTGGCCGTCGCCCTGTTCTCGGTGTTCATGGCGTACTGGACCAGCCCGCTGCGCGCCGGGGAGCACACCCCGCTGGCCACCGCCCTGGCGCAGCGCGAGGTGGGCACCGCGATCGTGCTGTGGGCGCCCGGCGACCCGCTCTCCTCGCGCCTCCAGGTCGCCTTCCGCTCCCCGCGCGAGGACGTGGTGTGGGTGAACGTGCACCGCGACCCGCAGGCGCAGCAGCTGCTGGCCGAGCACGGCGGGGCCGACGCGCTGCCGCTGGTGCTGGTCGGTGAGGTGAGGCATCCCCGCTCCACCGCAGGCGAGCTGATGGACCTGCAGGAGGCGGAGCGGCGCGGGGACTGATCCCCGGGTGCCGGTTCAGGCGCCGGGCAGCTGACCGATCACGACGGTCCACTCGCGGGCGCTGCGGTCGACGATGATGCGCTCGCGCTTGAAGGGGTCGCCGTCGAGCGTCGCGAGCGCCTCCTCCGCGGAGTCCGCGACGACGATCAGCAGCGCTCCCGGGCCGTCACCCAGTGGGCCGGAGAGCAGCAGAGTCCCCTCGCGGTGCAGCTCGGCGAGGTGCTCACGGTGCTCGGGCCGGTGGGCGGCCATACGATCCGCATCGTCGATGTAGGTGTACTGGACGGCGAACGTCGCCATGGGCTCTCCCTGGATCCGGGGCCGACGGGTTGGCGTCGGCCGGTGCTGACCGGTCCATCGTGCCGCATGCGCGCCGTGCCCCGTCGGGCGTTCCGAGAAGCGCGGCGGCGGGGCCGACGACGTGCCGTCCGGATGACCCTCGCGCGAGTCTTCCGTTATTCCGTACTTCCGGATATCTTGTACCCATGGTGCCGCACACCGATCCGCCCCCGCAGGAGCTCCGCGCCCGACTCGACGCGCTCGAGGCGCGGCTGGCCGCGCTGGAGTCCGACGGCGCCGCGGGAGCGGATCCCGGCAGCGGCGATCCCGCACGCCCGGCCCGCCCGCGATCTGCCGCTGCGGCGAGCGCGGCCGGGACCGTCCGCGAGCAGCCCCCGGCCGAGGAGACGGAGGATCCGTTCTGGGCGCTGACCTCCCTGCAGGAGCACTGCCCCGCCCCGGGCGCGGTGGTCTTCGCCGGGGCGGTGGACGTGGGCGCCGGACACCTGGAGTACCAGTGGGGCCGCCCCACCGAGCACCTGCTGGCGACGGACTGGGCCGAGCACGCGGAGACGGTCGCGGCGCTCGGCCATCCCCTGCGCCTGGCGCTGCTGCGTCGCCTGCTGGACGGCGAGCACACCGTCGCCCAGCTCGTGGACGAACTGGAGCTGGCCTCGACCGGTGTCGCCTACCACCACCTCTCCGCGCTGCAGAGCGGAGGCTGGGTGACCACACCGCGCCGCGGCAGCTGGGCACTGGCCACGCCGCGGGTGGTGCCCCTGCTGGCCATCATCACCGCCCTCGAGAAGGGGTGAGCATGCCTCCCGACCAGCCCGTCGGCGCCCCCCCCGTT
>JAKDUN010000473.1 GCA_030457675.1 Brachybacterium sp.
GTCACCGCGATCTCGATCCCCACCTCGCTGCTGATCGCCTTCATCGGCATGTACGTCACCGGGTACACGCTGAACATGCTGACCCTGGCGGCGCTGACGATCTCCATCGGCCGCGTGGTCGACGACTCGATCGTGGTCATCGAGAACATCACCCGCCACCTCGCCTACGGCAAGACCAAACGCCGAGCGATCCTCGACGGTGTCAGCGAGGTCGCCGGCGCCATTACCGCCTCGACGCTGGCCACCGTGGTGGTCTTCCTGCCGATCGCCGTGGTCGCGGGCATGGCCGGAGAGCTGTTCCGGCCCTTCGCCCTCACCGTCGGCATCGCGATGCTGTCCTCGCTGCTGGTGGCGCTGACCATCGTGCCGGTGCTGGCCTACTGGTTCCTCAAGGTCCCCAAGGGCAATGAGGACGTCGACCCCGACGACGCCGCCCAGGTCACCGCGCTCCGTGAGGAGGCGGAGGCGAAGGAGGAGCGCAGCTGGCTGCACCGGGTCTACGCGCCGCTGCTGCGCCTGGTGCTGGGCACGCTGCCGCGTCGCCTGGTGACCGTCGGGGCATCGATCCTGGTGCTGGTGGGCACCGTGTTCCTGATCCCGCTGCTGAACATCAGCTTCCTCGGCGACACCGGGCAGAACATCGCCTCGCTCACCCAGACGCTCCCGGCCGGGACCAGCCTCGAACAGTCCTCGGACAAGGCCACCGACAGCGAGGAGGCGCTGCTGGAGATCGACGGCGTCCAGACCGTGCAGACCACCATCGGTGGCGGCGGGCTCGGCTTCGGCGGCGGTGGGGAGAACGAGGTCAGCTTCTCGATCACCACCGACCCCGATGCCGACCAGGAAGCCCTGCTGGACGAGATGGTCTCCACCCTCGAGGGCCTGCCGGAGCCCGGCACCGTCGAGGCCGCGGACGTCGCCTCGCCCACCGGCTCCAGCTCGGTGGACGTCCTCATCACCGGTCCCACCGCCGAGGACCGGCAGGCCGCCAGCGATGCGATCCTCGCCGAGCTCGACCCGCTGCCGGACGGCGTGGCCGAGGTCAGCAGCGACCTGCAGGCCGACCAGCCCACCGCGGTGGTCACCGTGGACCGTGAGGCCGCCGCGCAGCGCGGGCTCACGGAGGAGGCCGTGGTCGGCATGGTCGCCCAGCAGATGTACCCCGGGGCGATCGGGTCCATCACTCTGGACGACACGGAGCTGGAGATCTTCGTCGCCGGCGGCGAGAGCGTCGACACCTTCGACCAGCTGCAGGACCTGACGCTGATGGGCTCGATCCCGCTGCAGGACGTCGCCTCGGTCGAGGAGGAGCTCTCGCGCCCCTCGATCTCCACCCAGGACTCCCTGGAGACCGTCACCGTCTCCCTCACTCCCGATGGCGAGGACGTGGGCGTGGCGACCGACGCCGCGAACGACGCGATCGAGAGCGCGGAGCTGCCCGAGGGCGTCGAGGCGAACCTCGGCGGCACCGCCGCGGACATCAACGAGACCTTCGGTCAGCTCGGCATCGCCATGCTCGCCGCGATCCTGCTGGTGTACGTGCTGCTGGTGTGGATCTTCAAGTCCCTGATCCAGCCGCTGATCCTGCTGGTCTCCATCCCGTTCGCCGCGACCGGCGCGCTGGGGCTGCTGGTGATCACCCGAGTTCCGCTGGGTCTCCCCTCGATGATCGGTCTGCTGATGCTGGTGGGCATCGTGGTCACCAACGCGATCGTGCTGATCGACCTGGTCAATCAGTACCGACGCCACGGCATGACGCTCGACGAGGCCCTGCATCTGGGCGCGGCCAAGCGTCTGCGCCCGATCCTGATGACCGCTGCCGCGACCATCTTCGCGCTGGTCCCGATGGCGCTGGGCATCACCGGCAGCGGCGGCTTCATCGCCCAGCCGCTGGCCGTGGTCGTCATCGGCGGCCTGATCTCCTCGACCCTGCTGACCCTGGTGATCGTGCCGGTGCTCTACCGGATCGCCGAGGGCCCGGGGGAGCGCAAGCGGGTGAAGGA
>JAKDUN010000085.1 GCA_030457675.1 Brachybacterium sp.
GGAGTCGAGCTGGGCGAGTCGAGCTGGGGGAGTCGAGCCGAGGGAGCCTGGCCGGGGGAGGGGCAGACGCCTGACGGAGCCGGAGGAGCTCAGCGCTCGCTGTCGTCCCCGGGGCGCCGCTCCTGGGAGGGTCGCGGGTCCGTGCTCGGGCTCTCTGCACGGGGAGTGCCCGAGGACTCCTCCGACTGCTGGGACTGGTCCGACGAGGAGCCCTCTCGCAGCGGGGTGCCCGCGGGCCCCCCGAAGCTCGGGCGAGTGCTGCGGGCCGGGCTCATGCTCCGGGCGGGACTGCTCGGCGTCGCGGGACGGCCGTAGCTCGGGCGCGAGGGCGAAGGGGCTGACGGCGAGGGGTCCCCGGCCTGCGGGGCCGGTGCCCCGAACTGCTGAGCGCCGCTGTGCGGTGCACTGCCCTGCGGAGCTGACTGCGGCGGGACGCTGTCCGCTCCGTACCCGGCAGGACCGTGCGCCGGCGCGGGAGCGGCGCCGGATTCGGCGAGGATCCGCTGCGCCTGCGCCGCATGCTTGTGCTCGACCAGCAGCTCGTACTGCATCGGAATGGTGGAGGTCATCGAGGTGAAGTCGCGCCGACCGCCGCTCATCGCATACCCGATCACCGAGGAGACGGTGAAGAACACGATGCCCAGCAGCACGCTGGTGAGGACGATGGCGATGCTGCCGGGGGAGAGCAGGAGCAGCAGCAGCCCGAGGAACAGGCCCATCCACAGCCCGGAGAGCGCCCCCTGGGAGATCACCTTCGGCCAGGTGCGACGGCCGGTGACGCGCTCCATGAGCTTCAGGTCGGTTCCCACGATCAGGGTGCTCTGCACCGGGAACTGCTTGTCGGCGAGAGTGTCGACCACCGACTGCACCTCGTGGTACGTGTTGTACACGCCGAGGGAACGGGGGTATTCGAGATCGTAGAGGCGCGCCGTCAGCGGAGACGCGGAACGCGGAGACTGCGGAGGCTGGCTCATGGGGCCACCGTAGAGCAGGAATACGCGAACTCGCTGGATCGGCACCGAGCACGAGGTGTGAAGGATGGCGGGCGCAGCCGGTCGATGAGGAGTGCGCTGCCGCCGACGCCGAGCTGACCGAGAATCGTCCACTTCTGCAACACTTTGGTCACATCGGCCGTAAGGCGTGCAGATTCGATCAAGTCAAGGGTAATCTCACCACACAGTGCGGACGGTATTCGCGTTCGCTCGACAGCAGATTCTCCCCTTCAATGACGAAAGAGGGCGCTATGGACGACTCCACGGACCCCACCATCCTCGACACCCCGGCTGAGAAGCTGGGTGCGTCACGACGACTTTTTCTGGGCCTTGCCGGCGCCGGTGCCGGTGTTGCGGCCCTGAGTGCGTGCGCGGCCGGTGGTGGCTCGAGCGAGGAGGACGACGGTGAGGCCGGGATCGGTACCGGCGAGGGCGAGGTCTCCGAGGACAACCCCTTCGGTGTCTCCGGTGAACAGCCGGTCGACGTCGTCATCTTCAATGGCGGGTACGGCGACCAGTACGCGAAGGACGCCGGCACGAAGTACGAGGAGCTGTACCCGGACGCCGATGTCAAGGTCTCCTCGACGGTGAACATCCAGCCGGATCTGCAGCCGCGCTTCATCGGCGGGAACCCGCCGGATCTCTTCGACAACTCCGGTGCGCAGTCGATGAACGCCGGTGCCCTGGTCGGTGAGGGCAGCGTCGCTGAGCTCGATCCGCTCATCGAGGCGGCCTCGCTCGACGGCGGCACCATCAAGGACTCGCTGATCCCGGGTTCGTTGGATGCGGGGATCTACTCCGGCAAGCTGTACGCGCTCAACTACGTCTACACCGTCTATGCGGTGTGGCTCTCGCGCAAACAGTTCGAGGAGAAGGGCTGGACTCTGCCCGTCACCTGGGACGATGTGATGACCATCGGCGAGGCTGCGAAGGCCGAGGGCATCGCCCTGTTCCCGTGGGGCGGACAGAACGCGTCGAACTACTACCGCGAACTCGCTCTCTCGATGGCCATCAAGGAGGGCGGCGTCGACGTGCAGAAGAAGCTCGACCGGCTCGAGCCCGATGCTTTCGAGCAGGACTCCGTGATCGCGGCGTACGCGGCGATCGAGGACGCCGTCAAGGCCGGGTACTTCCTTTCCGGCGGTGCCGGCATCAAGCACACCGAGGCCCAGGCACAGTGGGTCACGGGCAAGGCCGTGATGTACCCCTCGGGCTCGTGGATCGAGAACGAGCAGAAGGGTATTACTCCGGAGGACTACGAGATGGTCGGCGTGCCCACGCCTCAGCTGAGCACGGGCGGTGCCATGCCGGCGGAGGCCATCCACGGCACGGCCGGCGAGCCGTTCTTCGTCCCCAGCGACGCCGCCAACGGTCCCGGCGGGCTCGAGTTCCTGCGCGTGATGCTCTCGAGGGAGCAGGCGCAGAACTTCTCGAAGATCACCTCGTCCCCGACGGTCCTGAAGGACACCATCCCCGAGGACGCATTCGGCTCCACCGCGCTCGCCTCCACCAACGAGATGATCACGGCGGCCGGAGAGAACACCTTCCACATCAACCACCGAGATTGGTACGGCCTCGGTCCGGACACGGTCACCCTGTGGACAGAGTTCCTCAGCGGCGACCTCACTGCTGACGAGGCCCGAGAGCGCGAGCAGTCGATGATCGACGCTGTCCGCGAGGACGACAGCATCGAGAAGTTCGACGTTCCCGAGTGATGACCAGCATCACCACAGAAGTCCCCTCGGGTGCGCCGGTGCGCACCCGAGGGGCACGTCGCCGGGTCACTCCGTCCCGAGTGCTGTTCTTCGTCAGCTTCCTCGGGCTGCCCCTGCTCCTGTACGTCGTGATCGTCGTCTGGCCGATCGCGCAGGCGATCTACTACTCGCTGACGGACTGGCGGGGACTGGGGGCCGCCCCGGAGTTCATCGGGCTGGCCAACTACGCCCGGCTGTTCCAGGACCCCACGTTCCTCAAGGCGCTGACCAACAACCTCATCCTGATGGTCGCGCTGCCCACCGTCGTGATCGTGCTCGCGTTCGCGCTGGCGATCCTCGTGACGGTCGGCGGCAGCACGCGAGGTGAGATCCGCGGTGTGCGCGGTGCGAACTTCTTCCGCATGGTCAGCTTCTTCCCGTACGTCATCCCGGCTGTCGTGGTGGGCATCCTGTTCGCCTTCATCTACTCGCCCAATGGGGGATTGCTGAACGGCACCCTGGGCCTGATCGGTCTGGATCCCGGGATCGCCTGGCTGGGAGATCCGAACTTCGCGCTGATCGCGGTGGGCCTGGCCGTGGTCTGGAACCTGCTCGGCTTCTACATGGTGCTGTTCGTCGCGGCGATCCACTCGGTCCCCGCTGAGATCGTCGAAGCCGCGCGCCTGGACGGCTGCGGGCGCCTGCGACTGTCCGTGCAGGTGATCCTCCCGATGATCCGCGAGAACGTCTCCACGGCCGCGGTGTACATGGGGATCGTCGCACTGGACATGTTCGTGTACATCCAGGTGATGACCCCCAACGGCGGGACCGCCAAGAGCACCGAGGTCATCTCCCGATACCTGTATCAGACGGCATTCTTCGACTCGCGCTTCGGGCTCGCCTCGGCGATGGGCGTGGTGCTGGCTCTGGTCACGATGCTGATGGCCGTGATCGTCCTGTTCGGCTTCCGACGGAAGGACGTGTGATGGCGACGACGAGTCCTGACTCCCAGAGCGCGACCACGGCGGCGCCGACGCGCGACGGCGCCGGAGCCTCCGGACGGCGCGAGGGACGTGCCCGCTCCCGGGCTTCCGGCGGCGACCGGACCTTCGGGGTCCTCGCCAACGTGGTGCTGACTCTCTGGGCGCTGCTGGTGATCCTGCCGTTGCTGTGGACCTTCTACAGCTCGTTCAAGAACTCCCGGGAGATCCTCCTCTCGCCCTTCAGCCTCCCCGAGAAGCTGAACGTCGACAACTTCGTGAACGCCTGGACCGAAGCCGGCATCGGCAGGTTCTTCGGGAACACGCTGATCGTCGTCGGCGGGGCTCTGCTGCTGGTGATGCTGCTCGGCGCGATGTGTGCGTACGTGCTGGCCCGGTACACCTTCCCCGGGCGGCAGCTGATCTACTACGGGCTGATCGCAGGGCTGACCTTCCCGCTGTTCCTCGCGGTGGTGCCGCTGTTCTTCGTGCTCGAGTCGATGGGCCTGAGGAACACGTACCTGGGCCTCATCCTCGCGTACGCCGGTTTCGCGCTGCCGTTCACGGTGTTCTTCCTCTACGCGTTCTTCCGTCAGCTGCCGGAGGAGATCGCCGAGGCCGCCGCTATCGACGGTGCGGGGGACTTCCGCACCTTCTTCCAGGTGATGGTTCCGATGGCGCTCCCGGGGCTCGCGAGCGTGACGATCTTCAACTTCCTGGGACTGTGGAACCAGTTCCTGCTGCCGGTCGTGCTGAACACCGACCAGAGCAAGTTCGTGCTCGCCCAGGGTCTCGCGAACATGCAGGCGCAGCAGGGATACCAGTCGGATTGGGGAGCGATGTTCGCGGCGGTGACCATCACGATCCTGCCGGTGCTCGTCGTGTACGCGTTCTTCCAACGTCAGTTGCAGGGCGGAGTCGGTCGTAGCACCAACAAGTGAGGAACGACCGAGCAGCGAGAGCGCTGCGGACGGGCCCGGGACCCTGGGTGTGACAGGGTGCACCCGGGCCCGTCTTGTCGTGGTCGGCCCCTTCTGGCAGACTGTTCGAGTTGTCTGCGCGGGCCGACATGCCCGGTTCCGTTCTCCGAGGTTCTCCTCGGCGAATGATCACCGGATGAGGCCCGTCCCGAGGATGCGAACCGCGCCCCATGGCGCGGAGTGCGCATCGTCGCAGGGATTGGACGCAGACGCAGCCGATTCTCGGCGGCCTTGTGCTGGGCTCACATGCCCTGCGGAGGTCGACACGCCCGTCCTCGGGTGTCGGGAGATGGCTGCATTCATGCCAGACGAGGAAGAGAGACAGGACGCCATGGCGGGACAGAAGATCCGCATCCGGCTCAAGTCGTACGACCACGAGGTGATCGACAGCTCGGCGCGCAAGATCGTCGAGACGGTCACCAGCGCTGGCGCGACTGTGGTGGGCCCGGTGCCGCTGCCGACGGAGAAGAACGTGTTCTGCGTGATTCGTTCGCCGCACAAGTACAAGGACTCCCGTGAGCATTTCGAGATGCGCACGCACAAGCGTCTGATCGACATCGTCGATCCCACGCCGAAGGCCGTGGATTCGCTCATGCGTCTCGACCTGCCGGCGGACGTCAACATCGAGATCAAGCTCTGAGGGTGGTGGACATGAGCAACGAACTGACCGGCCAGAAGGCCGCTCCGGTGTCCGGCGTGCTCGGCACCAAGCTCGGCATGACGCAGGTCTGGGACGAGAATGGAAAGCTCGTCCCCGTGACCGTCGTGCAGACCGGTGCGAACGTCGTCACCCAGATCCGTTCCGTCGAGACCGACGGCTACGACGCGGTGCAGATCGCCTACGGGCAGATCGATCCCCGCAAGGTCTCCCAGCCGCTGAAGGGCCACTTCGAGAAGGCCGGCGTGACCCCGCGCCGTCACCTGGTCGAGCTGCGCACCCTCAACGCTGCGGAGTACTCGCTCGGCCAGGAGATCGACGCGTCGATCTTCGAGGCCGGCCAGAAGGTCGACGTCGTCGGCACCTCCAAGGGCAAGGGCACCGCGGGCGTCATGAAGCGCCACGGGTTCGCCGGTGTCGGCGCCTCGCACGGCCAGCACCGCAACCACCGCAAGCCCGGCTCCATCGGTGGCGCCTCCACCCCCGGTCGCGTGTTCAAGGGTCAGCGCATGGCTGGCCGTATGGGCGGCGACCGCACCAGTGTCCAGAATCTGACCGTTCACGCGGTCGACGTCGAGAAGGGCCTCGTGCTCGTCAAGGGTGCCCTTCCCGGCGCCAAGGGCGGCCTCGTGCTCGTCCGCTCGGCTGTCAAGAGCCCCGCGAAGGAGGCCTGAGCCCGATGGCAGCGAACATGACTGTCGACGTGCTCGATCCGGCCGGCAAGAAGTCCGGCTCCGTCGAGCTGCCTGCGTCGATCTTCGATGTGCAGACCAACGTGCCCCTGATCCACCAGGTGGTCGTCGCCCAGCAGGCGGCCGGCCGCCAGGGCACCCACAAGACCAAGACTCGCGCCGAGGTGCGCGGTGGCGGCAAGAAGCCCTGGAAGCAGAAGGGCACCGGTCGTGCCCGTCAGGGCTCCCTGCGCGCTCCGCAGTTCGCCGGCGGTGGCGTCGTCCACGGTCCCGTCCCGCGTGACTACAGCCAGCGCACCCCGAAGAAGATGAAGGCCGCCGCCCTGCGCGGAGCCCTCTCGGATCGGGCCCGCAACAGCCGCGTCCACGTCGTGTCCTCGCTCCTGGAGGGCGATGTCGCGTCGACCAAGGCCGTGCGTCAGACCCTGTCGAACGTCTCGGACCGTCGCCACCTGCTGGTGGTCGTGCGTCGTGACGACGATCTGGGCGCGCTGAGCTCGCGCAACCTGCCTTCCACCCATGTCCTGTACGTCGATCAGGTGAACACCTACGACGTCATGCTCTCCGACGACGTGGTCTTCACCGCCGGTGCGCTCGAGGACTTCGTGGCCCAGGCGACCCTGGCCCTGCCCACCTCGACCTTCGCCACGGCGAAGGCTGCCGCGGCCCCCGCCGCTGCTCCGGCCGCTCCGGCTGCCGGTGAGGCGGCTCCCTTCGGTGCAGGTTCGGCGGCCCCCACGGCCGACGGCTCCGCACCGGAGGGCTTCTCGATCAAGGGCAACCAGGATTCGATGAAGTTCCACACCCCGGACTCCCCGTGGTACGGCCGTACCAAGGCCGAGGTCTGGTTCACGAGCGAGGAGGCCGCTCAGGCCGCCGGTTTCGTGAACGCCGTCAAGGAGTCCGCCTCGTCGGATGAGGAGGCCGCCAAGTGAGCGCGCTGAACAAGGATCCCCGCGACGTCCTGCTGGCCCCGGTCGTCTCCGAGAAGAGCTACGGGCTGATGGACGAGGGCAAGTACACCTTCCTGGTGGCTGCCGACGCCAACAAGACCGAGATCAAGATCGCCGTCGAGAAGGTCTTCGACGTCACGGTGAACTCGGTCAACACGATCAACCGTCAGGGCAAGTCGCGCCGCACGCGCTTCGGGACCGGCAAGCGCAAGGACACCAAGCGCGCCATCGTCACCCTGACTGACGGAGCCATCGACATCTTCGGAGGGTCGGTCGCCTGAGGCGGCCGATATCCGAGGAGCCGAAGAGAGTCTGAGGGAATCCCACATGGCAATTCGTAAGAGCAAGCCGACCACGCCCGGTCGTCGTTTCTCGAGTGGCGCCGACTTCGTCGAGGTCACCCGGTCGACGCCGGAGAAGTCGCTGGTCCGTCCGCTGTCCAAGTCCGGCGGGCGCAACAACAACGGTCGTATCACCTCCCGTCACCGGGGCGGTGGCCACAAGCGGGCCTACCGCGTGATCGACTTCCGGCGTCACGACAAGGACGGCGTCGGCGCGAAGGTCGCTCACATCGAGTACGACCCCAACCGCACCGCGCGCATCGCGCTGCTGCACTACCTGGACGGCGAGAAGCGCTACATCCTCGCGCCGGCCAAGCTGCGTCAGGGCGACTGGATCGAGAACGGTCAGGGCGCGGACATCAAGCCCGGCAACAACATGCCGCTGCGGAACATCCCGCTGGGCACCGTGGTGCACGCCATCGAGCTGCGTCCCGGTGGCGGCGCGAAGATCGCCCGCAGCGCCGGCGCCTCCGTGCAGCTGGTCGCCAAGGAAGGACCGTATGCGCAGCTGCGCATGCCGTCCGGCGAGATCCGCAACGTCGATGCGCGCTGCCGCGCCACCATCGGCGAGGTCGGCAACGCCGAGCAGTCCAACATCAACTGGGGCAAGGCAGGCCGCATGCGCTGGAAGGGCAAGCGCCCTCACGTGCGTGGCGTCGTCATGAACCCGCATGACCACCCGCATGGTGGCGGCGAGGGCCGCACCTCCGGTGGTCGCCATCCGGTGTCGCCCTGGGGTCAGCCCGAGGGCCGTACCCGTCGGCCGGGCAAGGAGAGCGACAAGCTCATCGTGCGCCGTCGTCGGTCCGGCAAGAAGCGCTGATAGGGAGAATCAGAGACTATGCCTCGCAGTATCGCCAAGGGCCCCTTCGTGGACGACCACCTTCAGAAGAAGGTGGACGCCCAGAACGAGAAGGGCACCAAGAACCTCATCAAGACCTGGTCACGTCGTTCGGTCATCACGCCGGACTTCCTCAGCCACACCTTCGCAGTGCACGACGGTCGTAAGCATGTCTCGGTGTTCGTCACCGAGTCGATGGTCGGCCACAAGCTCGGCGAGTTCGCTCCCACGCGGACTTTCAAGGGCCACGAGAAGGACGACAGAAAGGGCCGCCGTCGCTGACCACGAGTCAGTGTCGCTGACCCCCGGTCAGCACGGCAGCACGTCCCGACATCCAGAAGAAAGCAGGACAGCAATGGAAGCCAAGGCGCAGGTGCGGTACCTCCGCATGTCGCCCATGAAGGCTCGCCGCGTTGTGGACCTGATTCGTGGCAAGAGCACGGCCGAGGCCCTGGACATCCTGCGGTTCGCCCCGCAGGGAGCCAGTGAGCCCGTCCTCAAGCTCGTCGAGTCCGCGATCGCCAACGCGCGGGTGAAGGCAGATCAGGCAGGGGAGCGCTTCGATGAGCGCGAACTCGCCGTTTCTGCCGCATTCGTCGATGAGGGCCCGACCATGAAGCGGTTCCAGCCGCGCGCACAGGGTCGAGCCTTCCAGATCAAGAAGCGCAGCAGCCACATCACCGTGGTCGTCGCTCCCGTGAACAAGTAAGGAGTCCCGAATGGGCCAGAAGGTCAATCCGAACGGGTTCCGTCTCGGGATCACGACGGAGCACAGCAGCCGGTGGTTCGCTGATTCCTCCAAGGAGGGTCAGCGCTACCGCGACTACGTGAAGGAAGACGTCGCGATCCGCAGCCTCATGTCCAAGGGCATGGAGCGGGCCGGCATCTCCAAGATCGAGATCGAGCGCACTCGTGACCGTGTGCGCGTCGACCTCCACACCGCCCGCCCGGGCATCGTCATCGGGCGTCGTGGCGCGGAGGCCGAGCGTCTGCGCGGTGAGCTCGAGAAGCTCACCGGCAAGCAGATCCAGCTGAACATCCTCGAGGTGAAGAACCCCGAGGCCGATTCCCAGCTGGTCGCTCAGGGCATCGCCGAGCAGCTCGCCGCCCGTGTCTCCTTCCGTCGTGCGATGCGCAAGGGCATGCAGTCCGCGCAGCGCGCCGGTGCGAAGGGCATCCGAGTGGCCGTCTCCGGTCGCCTCGGCGGCGCCGAGATGAGCCGCAACGAGTTCTACCGTGAGGGGCGCGTGCCGCTGCACACGCTCCGCGCGAACATCGACTACGGCTTCTACGAGGCCAAGACCGCCTTCGGCCGCATCGGCGTGAAGGTGTGGATCTACAAGGGCGACGTCACCGCCAAGGAGCTCGCGGCTCAGCAGGCCGCCTCGCAGGGTCCCCGCTCCGGCGGACGTGGTGGCCCGCGTGCAGAGCGCCCGCGTGGTCGTCGCAACGAGCGCAACGCCACCGCGCGTCGTGGAGACAACGCCGAGCAGTCCGCTGCTCCGGCCGCGGCTCCCGCCGAGCAGGCCGCCGCGCCCGCACAGCAGCCCGGAACGGAGGCCTGAGCGACATGCTGATCCCTCGCAGGACCAAGCACCGCAAGCAGTTCCGCCCGCACCGCAGTGGCATGGCCAAGGGCGGCACCGATCTCGCGTTCGGCGACTATGGCATCCAGGCTCTCGAGCCCGCCTACGTCACCAACCGCCAGATCGAGGCCGCACGTATCGCCATGACCCGCTACATGAAGCGTGGCGGCAAGGTGTTCATCAACATCTTCCCTGATCGTCCGCTCACCAAGAAGCCTGCCGAGGTCCGCATGGGCTCCGGTAAGGGTTCGGTCGAGTGGTGGATCGCCAATGTCAAGCCGGGACGGATCATGTTCGAGATCGCCGGCGTCGAGGAGGAGGTGGCTCGCGAGGCACTGCGCCTGGCGCAGCACAAGCTCCCCATGAAGAGCCGCATCCTGAGCCGAGAGAGTGGTGACATCTGATGGCAGCGACCAAGCTCACCGCCGATGAACTCGACAAGCTGGACGACGCGAAGCTGGCTGAAGAGCTGGCGAAGGCGAAGGACGAGCTGTTCAAGCTTCGTTTCCAGTCCGCCACCGGCCAGCTCGAGAGCCCCGGCCGTCTGCGGTCCGTCAAGAAGGACATCGCACGGATCTACACGATCCTGCGCGAGCGCGAGCTGGGCATCCGTCAGGCGCCCGGCACCGCCGAGTGACCGCGAAGCGAGGAACAGAGATGACTGACAACACCCAGGCCGAGACCCCGGCCGCCGAGGAGCTCGAGGTGCTCGACAAGGAGGGCGCGCATGCGTCCTCGTCCGAGCGCCCGTACCGCAAGACCGTTCGCGGTTTCGTGGTCTCCGACAAGATGGACAAGACCATCGTCGTCGAGGTCGAGGAGCGTGTGAAGCACGCTCGCTACGGCAAGGTCACGACCAAGACGAGCAAGTTCAAGGCTCATGACGAGGAGAACACCGCCGGCATCGGCGACCGTGTCGTCGTCATGGAGACCCGCCCGACCTCCGCGACCAAGCGGTGGCGTCTGGTGGAGATCCTCGAACGCGCCAAGTGATCCGGGAGCGGTCCGCGTGATCGCCGACGGTTTCTGAGCAGGGCCGGTTCCCCCACGGGGGAGCCGGCCCTGCTCGCCGTGTGCTGGGTGGTGGGTCCGCCGAGTGGCCGAGGGTGGTGGCCGTTCCGCTGCGAACGGTCAGACCTCGGTGAGGAGGACCAGCAGCGCACCGGAGAGTGCATCCTCGGACTGAGGGGCGAGCACCTCGCGGGTCGTGCCGTCCGCGCAGCGGAGGGTGACGCAGAAGGTTCCGTCCGGGAGACGGTGCAGGGAGAGGAACGCGTCTCCCAGCGCCTCTCGCAGCTGATCCTCCCGCGGTATCCAGAGCGCCTCGCGCTGCTC
>JAKDUN010000474.1 GCA_030457675.1 Brachybacterium sp.
GAGAGCCCGGAGAAGCGGATCGAGGCGGGGAAGACCTCGGCGAAGTAGGAGGGGCTCGGGCCGTAGGTGAGGCCCAGGCCGATGGTGAGGAATCCCAGTCCGGCGAACAGGGACATCGCGGTCCCGAGGTTCACCAGCGGGAACAGCGTGAGCACGCCGAGCAGCTGCAGGGCCCAGCCCACGAGATAGGTGGTGCGTCGGCCGATCCTGTCCGACAGCCAGCCGCCGACGATCGTGAAGGCCAGCCAGGTGGCGCCCGCCGCGGTGACGACGCCGAAGACGTGCGAGGCCGGCAGGCCGATCGGGCCGGAGGGGTTCGAGGCGTAGCTCTGGATGTAGCCGCCGGCCATCATGTAGCCCACGCCGCTGTTGCCGGCGGCGACGACCGCGATCAGCAGCACCAGCACCCAGTGATGTCGGAAGAGGTCCGTGATCGGGCTCTTGGCGTAGTCCTGCTTCTGGTTCTCCTTGATCTCCTGGAAGACCGGGGACTCCTCGAGGTTCCGTCGGATGTAGTAGCCGATGAAGATCAGCACCACCGAGAGCAGGAACGGGATGCGCCAGCCCCACTCGACGAAGGCGTCGCCGGGGGCGATCAGCCCCATCAGGGCGAGGACCGCCGAGGCCAGGATGAGGCCCAGCGGCACGCCGACCTGCGGCGCGGAGCCGAACAGGCCGCGCTTGCGCAGCGGGGCGTGCTCCACGGCCATCAGTGCCGCACCGCCCCATTCGCCGCCGGCGGAGACGCCCTGCAGGATCCGCAGGAGGATGAGCAGGATCGGGGCGAGGATGCCGATCTGCCCCGTGGTGGGCAGCAGACCGATCGCCGCGGTGGCTCCGCCCATCATCACCAGGGTGACCATGAGGACCACCTTGCGCCCGTACCGGTCGCCGAAATGACCGGCGAGGAAGGCGCCCAGAGGGCGGAAGAGGAAGCTGACGCCGACGGTCGCGAAGGCCAGCAGCACGGACCAGCGGCCCATCCCGCTGAAGAAGACCTGCCCGAACACGAGACCGGCCGCGGAGGCGTAGAGGAAGTAGTCGTACCACTCGACGGCGGTGCCGATCGCCGTGGCCATGACCACCCGGCGGCCCTCGCCGGACTTCAGGAGGGTCTCCGTGCGCTCATCGGCTCTCGGGTGGCTGCTGCCGTGCCCGGCGGGGCGGGAGGGGGCGCTCTGCATAGCTGGTCTCCAGGAACCTCGGACGACGATGTCACGTGCGGTGCGGCCCGGTGGGGAACTCCGGTGGCGGGGGAGCGGCTCCGCTCCCGGGCTCTTGCCGCACCGTGAAGCATCGTATACGCTTTCAAATATTCCGCAAGAGCAACGTCGCCAGCGAGGAGCACGATGACCCACCCTCTCGACCCCGCCGACCGTCGGTTCGCCGCCCTGCCGCAGCACCCCGGGAAGATCATCGCGGTGCACCTGAGCTACGCCTCGCGCGCTGATCAGCGCGGCCGCCGGCCCGCCGCCCCCTCCTACTTCCTCAAGCCCGGCAGCTCCGTGGCCGGCACCGGCGGCACCCTCGAGCGCCCCGCCGGCACCGAGCTGCTCGCCTTCGAGGGCGAGATCGCCCTGGTGATCGGCACTCCCGCCCGGCACGTGAGCATCACACAGGCCTGGGACCACGTGGGCTGGGTGACTGCCGCCAATGACGTCGGGGTCTACGACCTGCGCAGCAACGACAAGGGCTCGAACCTGCGCAACAAGGGCGCGGACGGCTTCACCCCGCTCGGCCCCGAGCTGCTGGATGCCCGCACGATCGACCCCGCCGCCCTGCGCGTGCGCACCTGGGTCGATGGCGAGCTGCAGCAGGAGGACACCACGAGCGCTCTGCTCTTCCCACTGGCCCAGTTCGTCGCGGACCTCTCCCAGCACCTCACCCTCGAGCGGGGCGACGTGATCCTCACCGGCACCCCGGCCGGCTCCTCTGTCGTGGGCCCCGGCGCCGTGGTGGAGGTCGAGGTCGATGCGCCCTCCGCCGCCGGCGCCCCCAC